>CAZMDP010000190.1:0-5045 GCA_964565015.1 uncultured Prolixibacteraceae bacterium
TCATAACTTAAGAATTCATATCTTCGTGTAAAGAATGCAGGAAATCAAAAGAAAACTGATGAAAAAGGTTGTATGAATGAATGTAAAAAGTTCTAATTAAAAACATCAAATGACTTATGATGAAATTTGTTCAAAACAAAACTAAGTATCTTTTGCTTGTTTGTGCAGTGTTGATTTCAACCTTGGCATACGCGCAGCAAAAGACAATTACGGGAAAGGTCACCGACGCCAGGTCGGGCGATCCGATGCCCGGTGTTACCATTATTATTCCGGGGACCACAACCGGTACCATAACCAATTTCGATGGCGACTATTCGATGAGTGTCAGTGTAGGCCAAACCTTGTCGTTTTCGTTTATTGGATATGAATCGCAACAGATTGTTGTGGGCGACCAGAATGTTTATAACATCCGTTTGGCCTTGTCGGTCGAAGCTCTGCAGGAAGTACTGGTAATCGGTTATGGTACTACGAAACGCGAAGATGCCACAGGATCGGTCCAGGCCGTATCGGCATCCGATTTTAACCGTGGCGCCATTACATCGCCACAGGAACTTGTTTCGGGTAAAATAGCCGGGGTGCAGATCACCAACGGCGGGGGTGCTCCCGGCGAAGGCGCAATGATCCGCATCCGTGGCGGATCTTCTCTTTCGGCAAGCAACGACCCGCTTTTTGTGATTGATGGCGTTCCGGTCGATAACGACGGGGTATCGGGTATGCGAAACCCGTTGGCAACCATCCATCCTTCCGACATTGAAACCTTCACGGTATTGAAAGACGCTTCGGCAACAGCCATTTATGGTTCGCGCGCATCGAACGGGGTTATTATCATTACCACCAAAACCGGCAAAAAAGGGCAACCCCTGCGGGTGAACTACAACGGCTTTGTTTCGGTGAGCAACAAAAGCGAATCCATCGATGTATTATCGGCCGACGAGTTCAGGGCTATGATCAACGAAAGGTATGCCAATAATCCCAATGCGAAAAACCTGCTGGGATCGGCAAATACTTTCTGGCAGGACGAAATTTACCGGACAGCCGTGAGTACCGACCATAACCTGAGCCTTACCGGAAACCATGCAGGTGTGCCATTCAGGGTATCATACGGTATCTCCGAAGAACAAGGTATCCTGAAAACGGATGGACTATCGAGGGTAACCATGGCATTGGGTTTAAACCCTTCACTCTTCGAAGACCACCTGCGGGTTACCATCAACCTGAAGGGTATGCTCAACAAAAACCAGTTTGCCAACCGTGGCGCAATTGGCAGCGCGGTGAGTTTCGACCCAACCCAGCCGGTTACGGTATCGGGCAGTCCTTATGGCGGATATTTCACCTGGACACAACCCAACGGCGACCCCATTGCCATTGCACCGCTCAACCCCATGGCCCAACTGATGATGACCGACGACAGAGCTTCGGTTTCGCGCAGTCTCGGCAACACCCAGCTTGATTACCGTTTCCATTTCCTTCCCGACCTTAGGGCCAACCTCAACCTTGGTTACGATATTTCGAAAAGTTCGGGTTTTGTAAAGCGCCCCGAAAACTATCCGGGCGGATTTGATAAGGTGAATGGCGGTGGAACTTACAGGGAATATACCCAGGATAAGAAAAACAGCCTTCTCGATTTTTACCTGAATTATGTGAAAGCACTTACCGGAATCGATAGCCGTGTGGATGCCATGGTAGGTTATTCGTGGCAACATTTCTGGAGGGCAGGCACAGCATACGAAACCAATGCAAGACGATCAATCGTACGCGAAAACTCGGATTATGAAACCGAAAATTACCTGGTTTCTTTCTTCGGACGTTTAAATTATATCCTGAAAGACAGATATTTACTTACATTTACCGTGCGTCAGGACGGATCTTCGCGTTTCTCGCCCGACACAAGGTGGGGTACTTTCCCGTCGGTGGCATTTGCATGGCGCATCAACCAGGAAGGGTTCCTCAAAAATGTAGAGGCCATTAACGACCTTAAACTTCGTTTGGGTTATGGTATAACCGGCCAGCAGAACATTACTGATAACGATTATCCGTACCTGCCACGTTATACCCTTGGTACCGAAACCGCTTCCTATCTTTTTGGAAACACCTGGTACAGGACCTACAGGGCCGAAGGTTACGATGCCAATATCAAGTGGGAGGAAACCACTACCTATAACATTGGTTTCGATTATGCATTTGCAAACAACCGCATATCGGGTACCATCGACGCGTATAAAAGGGTTACCGAAGACCTGATTAACTTTATACCTGTTCCGGCCGGAACCAACCTTACCAATATGCTGCTCACCAATGTGGGAAG
Source organism: uncultured Prolixibacteraceae bacterium (assembly GCA_964565015.1). GTDB lineage: Bacteria > Bacteroidota > Bacteroidia > Bacteroidales > Prolixibacteraceae > UBA1413. The sequence goes on from CAZMDP010000190.1 coordinate 2,306, forward strand.
CCTCGAAAACAAAGGAGTTGAGTTCTCGGTCAACCTGGTACCGGTAAGGTCGAAAGATTTTACCTGGGACATCGGGTTCAACGCATCGTACAACGAAAACATTATTACCAAACTTACCGCTTCCGACGACCCGAATTATCTCGGCGTACTGACAGGTGGAATTTCAGGTGGGGTTGGCAATACCATTAAGATTCACAGTGTAGGATATCCGGCCAATTCATTCTTTGTATATGAACAGGTTTATTTACCCGATGGAACGCCGGTTGAAGGTTTATTTGTTGACCGCAATGGCGACAAAATGATTTCGGGCGACGACAGGTACCGGTATAAAAAATCGGCTCCCGACGTAATTATGGGGGTTACCACCAAACTGAACTACAAAAACTGGGATTTTTATGCATCGGGGCGCTCCTATATCGGGAACTATGTTTACAACAACGTGTGGTCGGGTGGCGCAACCTATAACAACCTGTACAATTCGGCAGGTTATCTGAATAACCTTAACCGGAGCGTATTCGATTCGAAATTTGAAAACCCGAGTTACTTTACCGATTACTACATTTCAAATGCTTCGTTCTTCAAAATCGATAATGTTTCGCTGGGCTATACCATTGCCCGCCCATTTGGGCAAAGTGCCAATTTAAGGTTATACTCTACCTTGCAGAATGTGGCAACCTTTACCAACTATAAAGGTATGGATCCCGAAATCAGCAACGGTATCGACAATAATCTCTATCCGCGTCCACGAACATGGGTGTTTGGTGTAAATATTGATTTTTAACAGATTAACAGATGAAAACAATGATAAAGAATAAAACAAAATATCTGTTGGCAGCGGTATTGGCTTTCACGATGGCTTTTACCGGTTGTATTGGCGACCTGGACACTTTACCGCTGGATAAGGATGTTGTAACATCGGCAGATGTTTATAGTAATCCGGCCAATTACAAACTTGTACTGGCAAAATTATATGCCGGTTTAGCGCTTTCCGGACAGCAGGGGCCTGCTGGCATGGGCGATATCAGCGGCCTTGATGAAGGCTTTGGTCAATACCTGCGCGGTTATTTTTATCACCAGCAATTGCCTACCGACGAGGCTGTTATCGGTTGGAACGACGCTACGCTGAAAGATTTCAGCTATGTGAGCTGGACATCGACCGACGGATTTGTGGCAGCTTTTTACTACAGGGTATTCTATCAGATTTCGGCTGCCAATGAATTTATCCGTGAAACAACTCCCGAAAAACTGAGCGAACGTGGAATTGCCGAAACTCAGGAAATTAAAGAATTCCGTGCCGAAGCACGTTTCCTTCGTGCATTGAGCTACTGGCATGCCATTGATATTTTTGGCAGCGTTCCTTTTGTTACCGAAAAGGACAAAGTGGGGGCATTTTTCCCGCAACAGATCAGCCGTGCCGATTTGTTCAAGTACATTGAATCGGAACTTCTCGACATTGAAAAAGACCTGAAAGATGCACGTACCAACGAATATGCGCGCGCCGACAAAGCAGCCGCTTGGATGTTGCTGGCAAAGCTCTACCTGAATGCTGAAGTGTATGCCGGACAACCCAAATACACCGAAGCATTGACCTACCTCAATAAAGTAATTGCTGCAGGCTATACGCTGGAGCCAAACTACGAACACAACTTTATGGCCGACAACCACAAATCAAAGGAATTTATTTTCCCAATTGTATTTGATGGCATGCGGGCACAAACCTGGGGTGGAACCACATTCATTGTTCAGGCCTCGAGAGGTGGCAACATGGACCGCGCGGCTGCCGGTATTCCCGGTGGCGGATGGGGAGGTCTGCGTGTTACCAAACAATTTGTAGGTAAGTTTTATAACCTCGATCTGCTTAAAAGCGCACAGGTGCCCTTGAAAAGTGCTACCAGTTACCCGGTAATATATGCACCTGGCGGATACCAAAAGGCCAGTGGATATAGTTCCGACGATTGGTCACCTGCAACAGCTCCGCGCCTGGCTTCGGTTAGCAGCGACGAAAGGTATGAGGGTTATATCTATTTCAAAGATAATTCTGAATTCAAATTTACGGCCGGCCCTAACTGGGACCTCAACTGGGGCGACGACGGCGCAAATGGGACACTCGATCAGAATGGTGCGAACATTAGCGTACAGGCAGGTTTTTATAAAGTCAATGTCGATCTGAATACCATGACTTACTCAATGACCAAAACCGATTGGGCTATGATTGGATCGGCAACGCCCAAAGGCTGGGACGGCGATACACAAATGACTTTCGACCCTGCTTCGAAAGAATGGGCTGCCATAGTTGAACTCAAAGCTGGAGAAATCAAGTTCAGGGCAAACGGTAGCTGGGACATTAATCTTGGCGACGACGGTGCCAATAATACGCTCGATTACAACGGCGCCAACATTGCCATTAATGAAGCCGGGAAATATGAAGTCAGGCTTAAGCTGGGTACTCCGGATTATACTTATACCATTTCGAAATACAGTACCGATGGCCGTGCTTTGTTCCACACCAGTGGCCAGACACTGGATATAACCGATATGTTCGAGTTTACCAATGGTTATGCCGTAACCAAATGGAAAAATGTTACTTCCACCGGACAAATGGGATCGCATCCAACCCATGTTGACACTGACTTCCCGGTATTCAGGCTTGCAGATGCTTACCTGATGTATGCCGAAGCAGTGCTTAGAGGCGGATCGGGCGGGAACCGCGCAACGGCTTTACAGTATGTAAATGCACTGC
>CAZMDP010000191.1:0-5029 GCA_964565015.1 uncultured Prolixibacteraceae bacterium
CCCTCGATCTGATGCCCACCATTTGCAAAATTTCTGGAACACCTTTACCCTCCGACAGAATTTATGACGGATATGACCTGACCCCGCTCCTGACAGGAACAGGGAAAAGCGGGCGTGAATCGGTTTTGTATTATCGGGGGCAAAAGGTTTATGCAGCCCGCAAAGGAGATTTTAAAGCGCATTTCATCACGCAGAATGAGTATGGATCACAAACAGCGCATCCTATAACCGTACCGGCAATCGATCTGCAAAATCAACCAACCATACAGGATCCACCCTTGCTTTACAACCTTAGCATCGATCCGTCTGAAAAATATAATATAGCCGATAAACACCCCGAAATAATTGAAGAAATCCGAAAAATGGTGGATCAGCATTTGGCCGGAATTGAACCTGTTACTAATCAGTTGGAAATCAGATAATGGATCGAAGGAGTTTTATCGAAAATAGTTTAATGGCCGGACTCGCGGTTTCACTGCTCCCAAATAAGACCATGGGTTATACTTCGGATAATGGAACCTGGTTTTATCATTTGCCGGCCATAACCGTTAAATCGCCCAGGATTCAGGTACCACCAGGAAAACGGACCCCTTTTGGATGGGATACATTTGTGGTTCCGCAGGCAGGTAAATCAGGTAGGGTGACCATCGGATTTGAAAAATACAACACCCCTTTCGATGAGATGCGGCTGAGGGTTTGTTCGGTTATGGACATCAGGGAAGATATCCTAATTAATGTTTATTCAGTAGCTTCAAAACTGCTTATCGGAAGTTTCGACATACGGTATCCCCATATTCTGCAGCCTTTTGAGTTGCTTATCGATCCTTCGCACCATTCCGACGTATTGAGGAAAGGGGTTATGCTTCGGATGGTAAAAGGCAATGTCCCGGCATGGTTCCTGTCTCATAAGGGCCCCGAAACCCTGGATAATAAGGCGCTCAGAATACATTTGTTATTGAGCCGTGGAAAAGGGGGACGAGATCAGTTTGCCGATATGTTTGCATCGCTGAATTCGATTCAGCAATTCGGCTGGATGGAAGGATGTGTACTCGATGGATTATTTGACCTGTTCAGGAGTACGGGCGAACATCGATACCTTTCTACATTAAACAGCCACCTAAGCCTATTTTTCGATAAGGAACAGAAACTCGATTATGAAGACCCGAGGAGTAATTATATCCGCGACACCCTTTACGGAGTAGAATGTCCATCGCCCATTGCGGTAATCGCCAAGCTTGATCCCCGTCATCCCATTCTCAGAAAGCTCGAAGACTATTGTTTTGCCAATGCTGCCGATGATGGACTTATTGGCGAAGGGAACATCACCACCGAAGGTTGTTATACCCTTGCCTATCCGATGGCCGAAACGGCTGTGGCTCTTGTTAATCCCGAATTGGCTCAACTTGCAGTTAAACAGATTCTGCTCCGGCATAAATATCTTTTTCTTGATGGCAATATTCATCAGCGGGGCACACGAAACGGACATGAAGGTTATGCCAATTGGGCAAGGGGAGTGGCCTGGTACCTGCTCGGCATTTGCAGGACACTGATATCGTTGAAGAAAAATGATGGATTTTATGGTTTGGATGGAGTTGCCGAAATGGAAAAGCTCTTTGAAAACGGAGTTAAATGGGCAATAAGATATCAGCAGCCAAGCGGTTTATGGTATGTATTCCTGAAAGAGGCGTTAACCGGTATCGATACTTCGGGTTCGGCTGGCATTGCTGCAGCTATGGCGCTAGGCGAAAAACACGGACTGTTGTCATTTTCGGTCAGGGAATATACGGAGCGTGCGCTTAATGAGCTTTACAAGCATTTAACGCCCGATGGGTTCCTTACCGGTGCCGCCCAAAGCAACAAGGGTGGAGAGTCGCTTCAACGCGGCGGATACCGGGTTATATCGCAATATGCAGGCGGCTTAATGGCACAGCTTATGGCGGCTTTGTAATACTTGTCATTTCAATATTACATATTAATCGGGTTACTCTATTTTTTATCATTGTTTATCAAATTCCCGAAAAGTATATTTATGGTTTTTGACTGAAAGCGGAACATGAAGATTGATGATCAGATTCTGATAAAAGGGCTTAAAGAGAAGAACAAGGTAATTTTTGATCTTGTTTTTACCTTTTATTATTCCGGACTTTGTGCATTTGCCAATCGGTTCGTTAATAATCGGAGTGCTGCAGAGGATATTGTACAGGATTACTTTATTAAGCTTTGGGAAAATTCTTGTTCAATCACTATTTCCTCTTCCCTGAAATCTTATTTGTTTGCATCAGTAAAAAACCGTTCTCTTGATTATCTGAAACATCTGCAGGTAAGGAAAAACAAATATGTGGATGCCTTTAGACCTGCAATGGTATTGCCTGATGAACTTTGGGAATTCACAGAGACTGAGCTTCGTGAAATTATCAACTATGCCATGCAGAAACTTCCTCCAAGAACACGCGAAATATTCGAAATGAACAGGTTTGCAGGATTATCGAATGAACAAATCGCCAATCAGCTGAGAATTTCAAAACGAACTGTTGAATTGCAGATAAGTAATGCCCTCAAAATACTTCGAGCCGAATTAAAAGACTTACATCCGGTGTTATTATTTCTCTTTTTATCAGCTTATGGTGGGTATGCTTTATAATCGTCACGATTTTCGTGAAAAAATTTAAAACAGGATATGTGTTTGAAAAAGGTTAATCGTCATAACATATAAACAATAGAAATTAACAAGCCAAAGATCCATAAACGATACGATGCAATATAATCAGAAACATATCGAAGAGTTAATAGCTGGTTACTTACAAGGGATATTAACGGAAGAGGAAAAATTGTTGGTTGAAGAATGGAAAAATCAAACAACTGAAAACCAAAAAATTTTCACTCAATCGGAAAAAATATGGCGATTGTTACATTTGCTTCGTGAGATGGAGCTGTACGATTCGGAAAAAGCCTTAGACCAGGTACATAAAAAGCTTAGGAAAAATAATCTATTTCAGTTTTGGAAAATTTTACAAAAGGTTGCTGCTGTTTTGGTAATTCCACTATTGATAGCTACTTTTTGGCTTTCTTTACGAAAAACCCCACCCCTTTATGTTGCCGATATACCGGTTTGGAACACTTTCAATACCCCTCCAGGTGTTAAATCGATGTTTTATCTCCCCGACAGTACTGCTGTTTGGCTTAATTCCGCTTCATCCATAACATTTCCATCGAATTTTTCTGATGACGTGCGAAAGGTTGAAGTACAAGGCGAAGTATTTTTTGATGTTAAAAAAGACAACAACAAACATTTTTTGGTAAAATTGGGTAAAATTCATGTAAGGGTTCATGGAACCCGATTTAATGTAGTCAACTATGGACATGAAGAAAATTCTGAAATAATCCTTGTTTCGGGTAGTGTTGAAATTTGTGCCGGAAGTTGTGAACAACCCCGTTGCCTGTCGTTGTTGCAGCCTGGCGAAAGGGCATTTTTTAATAAAAAAGAAAATTCACTGAATATTCAATTGGTTGATGCCGAAAAGCATGTTTCGTGGATTAACGGAATATTGGTTTTCAGGGACGACCCTATGGCTGAAGTAATCAGGAAACTGAACCGTTGGTATAACGTCGAAATCGAGGTTGCCGACCCGGTTATCCTGGAATATATTTATACGGCGACTTTTCAGGATGAGTCTATTGATCAGATACTTGAATTGCTTTCTTTATCGGCACCGATCAGATATCAGATAGTTCAACGCGAAAAACAGGAAAACGGAACATTCACACCGAAAAGAATTATCCTGAAAAAAAGAAATTAATTGAAAATCAATATATTTAATCAATCAATCAATCAATCAATCAATTTTATTATTAATCATACTAAACAATTTTGCCTATGGGAAATGAAAAAATGCCTTTTAAATGAAAAGGAGATGTTTGCCCACCTCCTTTTCTGAATGAACTGGCTCAACTTTTCGACGGGTGGGCCAATAAATGATTTTAGTATTAATTAAAACCAATCAAATGTATGAAAAAAAATCAATGTAGGATTTTTCCCGGTGTAATCAGCATCTGGAAATCAAAAGTATGTAAAATGATGAGACTAACGTTGCTAGCTTTGCTAATAGGAGTTTTCCAGGGTTTTGCTGTGGATAGTTATGCACAGGTAACCCGATTGAACCTTTCTGGAAAAAATACCACTGTCAGACAGATACTGAACCAGATCGAGGATCAGTCTGAATTCTACTTTCTTTACAACAGTAAATTGGTCGATGTTGACCGTCAGGTAAATATCGAGGCCAACAATCAGAGAATAAATGATGTTCTGAATCAATTGTTTGCCGGAACGGAAACAAGTTACCAGATTGTTGACCGCCATATTGTTCTTACCCATTCTGCATCTCCGGTTTCTGTTAATGCAGTTCAACAGCGCAACACTGTATCCGGAACGGTAACATCCGTAAACGGGGAACCTTTGCCGGGGGTAACTGTCCTGATCCCGGGAACCACTACCGGGACCATTACCGATTTTAGCGGCCGCTTCACACTCGAGGTAGGTACAGCTACCCAACTGACTTTTTCGTTTGTTGGTATGAAACAGATAACCGTCGACATTTCAGGAAGGACTGTTATAAACGTTACTATGGAAGAGGATGCCATTGCCCTTTCAGAAGTGGTGGCTATTGGTTACGGAACGCAAACCCGCCGTGAAATATCAGGGTCGGTTGCCAATATTTCGGAAAAGAACTTCAATAAAGGGGTCACTCAGAATGCCGTCGATTTATTGAAAGGTAAAGTGGCAGGGTTGAATATTACGCAGGGAAGTGGTGATATTACCCGTGACCAAACGCTCAGACTTCGTGGAACCTCTTCGCTCACAGGAAGCAGCCAGCCATTTATTGTAATTGATGGTGTGCCTGGCATGAGCCTGAACTCGGTAGCCCCACATGATATTGAATCGATCAGCGTGCTCAAGGATGCTTCGGCTGCTGCCATTTATGGTTCACGTTCGGCAAGTGGTGTTATTCTTGTAACTACCAAAAAAGGTAAG
>CAZMDP010000192.1:0-5024 GCA_964565015.1 uncultured Prolixibacteraceae bacterium
AATAGCTCCCGTAATCTGCCCGCGTTCGGCCATTTTAGCAATTACCGCAGCTTCGGTGCAGGCAGGTATGCCGGCAAGTACCTGTTCGGTGGCGGCAATCAGGGCCACTTTGGGCATTTCGATCCCCAACGATCTGGCAGTGTTGATCAGGTAACCCGTCATGGTAATTTTCTGAGAAAGATCGGGGTATGGAATGATAGCTACATCGCTTACAACGAGCAGTTTATGATAGTTTTCGAATTGCATTACCGAAACATGGCTCAGTACCCCTTTGGGCGGCAGGAGCCCAATCTCCTTGTTAAGGAGCGCACGCATAAATTTATCGGTGCTTACCAAGCCTTTCATCATAATGTCGGCATTACCTTCCGAAACCATTTGGGCGGCCATTAATGCTGCTGCATCATCCCCCTGGCAGGCTACAACTGTAAACCTTTCCTTATCGATGTTCAGTTTCTTACAGGTTTCCGAAACTTTTTCGGGATCACCCGTAATAATGGCATCAACCATTCCCATTCCGACAGCTTCGTTTACAGCTTCAAGGGAATGCTCATCAACTGCATTAACAGCCACCAGTCTTTTGGTTGGCCTTGCTGCCAACAGATCAAAAAGTTCGTTCAGCCTGCGTATCTTCATGTTTTATCGATATTCAATCCTGCGTTCCAGAACAATCTGTTCGGTATCGAGTGCAATCATCAGTTCTTCATTGGTCGGGACCACCATTACTTTTACCTTCGATGATTCGCGGCTGATTTCTGCCTCGATTCCCCGTACCGATTTATTCTTTTCAACATCGAGTTCCACGCCCATATATTCAAGTCCCGATACAGACCCTTCGCGGGTAGTGTCGGCGTTCTCCCCTATTCCACCGGTAAATACAATAATATCGACTCCGCCCATGGCGGCTGCATAAGCCCCGATATATTTTTTCACCCGGTAGTTGTACATATCGAGTGCAAGGGCTGCTTTTTCGTTTCCTTCGGCTTTGGCTTTTTCAATTTCGCGCATGTCCGACGAAATACCGGTTAGTCCAAGCATCCCGCTATGTTTGTTGAAAAGTGCGTTAAGCGATCGGATGCCAAGTTCTTCTTTTTCCATGATAAATGTGACGGCGCCGATATCGAGGTCGCCGCAACGCGTTCCCATAATTAACCCTTCGATAGGGGTAAATCCCATCGACGTATCGACCGATTTGCCATATTTGATGGCAGCAATTGAAGCACCGTTGCCTAAATGGCAGGTTATAATTTTTTGAGTGTTGAATTCCCTGCCCAGTATTTCACAGACCCTCTCTGATACGTATCTGTGGCTTGTTCCGTGGAAACCATAACGCCTGATTCCATATTTCTTATAGAGGATATTGGGAATTCCGTACATATATGCGTAGGGCTCCATGGTTTGATGGAAAGCCGTATCGAACACCGTTACCTGCGAAATGCCCGGAATAAGCTCTTCCATAGCGGTTATCCCTTTAATATTGGGCGGGTTGTGCAACGGAGCAAGCGACATGATCCGCTGAAGTTCGGTGATTACTTCTTCGGTTACAAATACACTGCTTTTAAATTTTTCGCCTCCATGGACTACCCGGTGCCCCACTGCGTCAATTTCTTCAAGGTCTTTCAGGCAACCGTGTTTCACACTGGTCAATACACCCAGAATATATTCAATTCCGGCCTTATGATCGATTATTTCGCCCTGAAATATAACCACCTGACCATCCTGGCGTACATGTTTCAGAAAAGAACCTTTCATGCCCAGTTTTTCGATACCTCCTTTAGCGATAACATTACGTTTCACCATATCGAAAAGCTGGTATTTAATGGAACTGCTCCCGCAGTTTAGTACTAATATTTTCATATCCGGAATTCTTTCTGATTAACAACTTTTCTTTTCGGGAACGATTTTCTGGCCTTTTTCGTCGTATGTATAAAAACCCTGCCCCGATGCAACGCCTGTATGTTTGGCCCTGACCAGTTTCTTGATCAGGGGCGATGGTTTGTACCTTACATCGCCAAATTCGCTGTAAATATTCTCCATCCAACGGACAATTTTATCGAGGCCCATTTTGTCGGCAACTTCGAATGGTCCCAGACGCATACCGAATCCAATCCGCATGGTCATATCCACATCTTCGAGCGATGCCACACCCTCCATCAAAATCTCGCAGGCTTCGTTGAGAAGAACCACAAAAATACGCACACTGATCAATCCGGCCGATTCATCAACCGGAACCATTGCCCGGTTGATCTGTTGCACAAACTTGCACACTTTAGCATAACATTCATCCGAAGTATAGAGGCCTTTTACCACTTCGATGATGCGAGCTTCGGGCGACGATACAAAAAAGTGGATGCTCACACAACGGTCTTTATATTTCAGATCGGACGATAATTCGGTGATGATGACTGTGGTTGAGTTGGTGGCAATTATACAGTTGCGGTCAACTATTTCTTCTATTTGGTGAAATATTTCTTTCCGCTCCTTTATTTTCATGCCCCGGTTAACCGGCCTGATGGCTTCAACCACAATGTCGCAACCCGCCAGTCGGTTCATATCGGTAGTACCTTCGATGCGGCTCAGCATAGCGCGTTTTTCGCTTTCGGTAAGCCCCCAGTGTTCAATCCGGTGGTCAAGCATTTTGGTAATCCCATCGAAAGCTTCTTCAATTTTCTCTTCCGAAACTTCAACAAATACCACATCGAGGCCATAATAACTGCTTACCCGCGCCAGGTTCTGGCCTACCAGTCCACAGCCCACAATCCCGACCTTCGAAAAAAGACTGGTGCTTTTTCCTTTTTTACTTAACCCAAAATCTTCGATGGGTTCGTAAATTATTTCTTTCGACATATTCAGAATATTTTATTTAACCGCAGCTGCCTGGTTGGCTGTAATGGCTACCATATTGACAATATCGGTTACGGAACATCCCCTTGAGAGGTCGTTAATTGGTGCCGCCATTCCCTGAAGTACGGGTCCGATAGCTTCAGCCCCGGCAAGCCTTTGTACCAGTTTATAACCAATATTTCCCGATTCAAGGGTGGGGAAAACAAGTACGTTGGCTTTACCAGCTACCTCGCTCCCGGGAGCTTTCAGCCGGGCTACTTCTTCAACCAGTGCAGCATCAACCTGTAATTCGCCCTCTATTTTGAGGTTAGGGGCCATTTCGCGGGCTATGCGGGTAGCATTAACTACTTTATCCACCATTTCGTGCTTTGCGCTGCCTTTAGTCGAAAAACTAAGCATGGCCACACGTGGCTCCAATCCTACTATGGCTTTTGCTGTTTGTGCCGTAGTTACGGCTATTTCGGCAAGCTGACGCTCATCGGGATCGGGCAATACGGCACAATCGGCAAAAACAAGTATTCCTTCATGCCCAAATGCCGGATTTACAAACATCAGGAATGCCCCCGATACCACACTTACCCCCGGCAGTGTTTTAATATACTGAAAAGCAGGCCTTAACACATCGCCAGTAGCATTTATCGCCCCAGCCAGTTCACCATCGGCATCGCCTGCCTTAATCATCATTACCCCAAAATAGAGCGGATCGTTCAGGAGTTTCAAAGCTTCTTCGCGGGTCAATCCCTTACTTTTCCTGATTTCGACCATCATATCGGCATAATGGTCACGGCGCGGGTCGGTAGCCGGATCGGCAATCTCGGCAGCCGAAACATCAACTGACAGTTCGTTTGACAACTGGGCAATTTTATCCGGATTACCGAGCAGTATCAGCCGGGCAATATTTTGTTTCAGAATAATTTCGGCGGCCCTTAGTGTGCGGGGCTCAGTACCTTCGGGGAGCACAATCCGTTTGTTGTTTTTACGTGCATTTTCGATTATCTGGTCAAGCAGTTTCATATCTTGCCTATTGTTTAAACATATTATTTAAAAAATCCAGAGCAAAAATAGTCAAAAAAAATCCGCTGCCTAAACCGGAAATAGTGAAAAATGGCGAAGTATGACAATTGTCATAAACTTTTTTCAGGTATTGAAATTAATGTGAAAAAGAATGGTGCTGCTATGCACTTGTTTGTGCCAACCCGATTGCCTGAATGGCTGTTACAACAATGAGATTGACCAGTTGGCTGACGGTACACCCGCGCGAAATATGATTTACCGGAGCCGATAGCCCTTGCAATATCGGCCCGATTGCTTCGGCTTTGGCCAGCCGCTGCACCAGGTTATACCCTATGTTGGCCGATTCGAGGCCCGGAAATACCAGTACATTGGCCCGTCCGGCAACTTCGCTTCCGGGGGCGGTAATCTGCGCCACTTCCGGGATAATAGCCGCTTCGAGTTGCAATTCGCCGTCGACGATCAGTTGCGGGTCCATTTCGCGGGCCAGCCGGGTTGCTTCAACCACCTTATCGACCAATGGGTGCGATGCGCTTCCTTTTGTCGAAAAACTCAGCATAGCCACACGTGGTTCGGTACCCAGGAACAATCGCGCTGTACGTGCAGTCTGGACCGCAATTTCGGCAAGCTGGTGGGCATTGGGATCGGGAATAACCGAACAGTCGGCAAAAACCAGAAATCCCTCATACCCGAAATGCGGATCGTTCACAAACATAAAGAAAGCCCCCGATACGGATGTTATGCCTGGCTGCTTTTTTATATACTGAAAAACCGGCCGCAATACTTCGCCTGTAAGGTGCTGAGCACCTGCCAGTTCCCCGTCGGCATCGCCGTTAAGAATCATGATGGGCGCAAACGTCAGCGGGTCATTGAGCAGGTTCAGTGCTTCTTCCATAGTAAGTCCCTTGTCTTCGCGTGCCTGAACCATCAGTTTGGCATACGTTACCTTATCGGGAAAAACGGAAGGATCGATTATTTCAGCCCCGCTGATGTCAACACCGATCGACTCAGCTACCTCATTAATCTTTTCAGGGTTACCGAGTAAAATCAGGTGTGCCAGTTTTTCTTTCAGAACAATATCGGCAGCACGTAAAACTTTTACATCTGTCCCCTCGGGCAGTACTATGCGTTTGCGGTTTCGTTGGGCATACAACACCCCCATCAGAGAAGAA
>CAZMDP010000193.1:0-4999 GCA_964565015.1 uncultured Prolixibacteraceae bacterium
CTTAAATCTTGTAATATGGTGCGGATCCCACAAGTTCTGCCAATCTGACAAATGATGTTTTTCGAGAACTTCCCCCCACTCCTCTTTATCTTCCATGGTATAAACCGCTACCACATCGAGCCCTTTATCCCTGAAAGGCAAATAAACATCGTTAAATAAGGCAGGCACATATTCCCTACAGTGCGAACAGTTGGGTTCGTAAAATACAAGTACGGTATATTTGGCATTTTGCTGATAAAGTCTGAATGGTTCTCCACTATAGGTCTCCATTTGAAAATCGCGGGCGTTTTTACCGATCAGGTTATTTTCGAGGAAAATTACATTTTCGCGTATTTTGGCCAGTGTGGTCGAATCTGCCCATGTAGCTTTTCCCGACAGATAATAATCGCGGGCAATGTCAACAAAAAGGGCATCCATGCCCATAACCTTACTGTTGAGCGAACTGTTGAGGAGATGGGACACCACAAAACGGAACATACGCGGATGCGGCTCCACCTTTCTCAGAATATCATAAGCAGCTGGTTTGACCGAATCGTACATTTGCAGCAGCACCTTCTCGAAATAGGTTTCGAGCTTAGGCTTAATGGAAGGGGTATATAAAAAGCGCTCATCGGTAAGGTCGAAATATTCAAGAAAATGGTTTTTACGGTGGTTATACATATAGACCCATTTCAATGAATCGTTGGCCGTATATGGTTCGGGAATATCTTCGGGCTTTATGTCCTGAAAATAGTTCGACATCAGAAATGCTGCAAGGAAGGAGCCTGGGTACTCCTCAGCTTTTCTGCGCCAATAGTCGGTTACCTCCTGGTTTAACCGTTCGAGCTCTTCATTAATTTTATCGGCCCCGTTCCCGTTGAGGTTGGCCTTTTTCTCTTCCAGTTGCCGCCTTTGAGCCTGTTTTTCGCTTAACCATTTTACATATTTAAGAAATTCGACGCTCTCGACTGCCCCGTCGATAGACATGTTTTGTACCGTAAAATCGGGGTTGGTTATTTTAAGTTTCTGATCGGCGCCCAGCAGAAAATCGAAGTGCGTATCCTGGTTGAGGTAAATTTTGTAAATTCCCTGAGGAAGCAGGGTATCACGTTTTAGCGTCCCGTTTCCGGTGGCATCGAGGCGTATGGTGTCGTGGACCAGAATGGAGGCGCCGTAATAATAAGCCAGCAACACTTGTCCGTGGGGTACCGATGGCAGGTTAACCGTCAGGTCGAACCCTTTTCCTGAAGTATTACGGGTAAAAAGTAAAAACAGGAAAACAATCAATATCGAATATTTTTTCATCTGGCGTACCTATTATTTTGAAAATCAATAATTCAAAGACTTTTCCATTCTTGCAAGCTTTATGCCGGAAAGTGCCTTCCTGCAAAAATAAATAAATAACAAAATTTGCGAATGGTAGTTTTGCATATAAAACCTACTTTTGAAACAAATTAATTTTATATGTTATCCGTTTGTGTTCCGGTTTATAATTGCGATGTGAGGAAGCTCGCAAAACAACTCTCCGACCAGGTAAGGGCATTGTCGATACCTGCCGAAATCCTGTTTTATGATGATGGTTCAGAAAACCGTATCAGAGAGATAAACCGCGAAATCGGGAGCTATAAATCAGTTAAATATATTGAACTGCCTGCGAATATTGGCAGGGCAGCCATCAGAAACCGGCTTGCACAATCGGCCAGGTTCACATATCTGGTATATCTTGATGCTGATTCGGAACTGCCCGGAAACGATTTTCTGAAACGGTATGCCGAAAATGTTTATAACGCTAAGGTTATTTGCGGGGGAACAATTTATGATTCGGAACCCCCTGAACCGGAAAAGATGCTCAGATGGGTTTACGGACGGAAAAGGGAACAATTATCGCCCGCAGAGCGGCAAAAAAAAGGGTTTTCGATTACGGCCAACAATTTTCTGGTTTCCCGTGATATTATACTAAAACATCCTTTCAGGGAAACCATATCGGGATATGGACATGAGGATACTGTTTTAGGCTACGATCTGCATAAGGCGGGTATTCAAATCCTTCATATCGACAATCCGGTAGTGCACAAAGGCCTTGAAACTTCGAAAGAGTATCTTTCGAAAACCGGCGATGCCCTCAAAAACCTTTTGCTTATTGACGAGAACCTTATTAATGACCCTGAATTTGGTGACCATTTCTATTTGCTAAAAATCAGGAGACTGTGTAAGACATTAAAACTTCGTCGTATTGTTGCTTGGCTTTTCAGAAAAAATACGAGAGTAATCGAAAAAAACCTGACCGGTCCAAAACCCCGACTTTGGGTTTTCGATCTCTACAAGGTAGGGTTCTTTTGTACTTTCAAGTAAAAAAAACCGCTGCATTGCTGCAACGGTTTTTGTAAGTACAGACTCAGAAAATATATCGAAGCACAGTGTTCAACTTTTTGAAGATAAATTGCTCTGTGCCTATTTTACAAGTTTTATGTTTCCATAACGGCTGCGTACCGTAACTTTTGATTTTGAGCCTCCCGAAATTGAACCGTCGATGGTTTGACGGGTATTTTCCTTCATCCGGTTGCCCGAAAAACTTCCCTGGTTATAATTTATCTGGCAGAACTCGCACGAAGCAAATACCTGATAGGCGGCACTGTTTTCGATTCCCAATGAAACAACCGCATAGCTGTTATCGATTTCGATTGATTCAAAACCTGCAGGAATGTTGTCAACCCGTACATTGCCATAGCCCGTTTCGAGTTTAAGCCTTTTTTCGATGGTTCCTATCCGGTAGTTGGTGAACCTGCTTTCGCCCTCGAGGGTGATCAGATTTCCGAAATTAAAGGTATCGTACCTCGAACTGACCAAAAGTGAATTCAACCTGTCGGTATTAAATGTTGAATATTTTGAATCGAGTTGAATATTCTCC
The DNA here is from genome assembly GCA_964565015.1 of uncultured Prolixibacteraceae bacterium. Classification (GTDB taxonomy): domain Bacteria; phylum Bacteroidota; class Bacteroidia; order Bacteroidales; family Prolixibacteraceae; genus UBA1413. Next base: position 2,888 of record CAZMDP010000193.1, read on the forward strand.
CCTGTTTTCAGGTAAAGTTGAGAATAACTGAGCGAAATCACTGCATTCATCATCGATTCTATATCGGCCTTACCGTAAGCGAGTTTAAGTGAAACGCCATTATTACCCGGGCTGCTGAGTTGGCCGCCGGTTAAATTTCCGTAAGCAATATCAAAGGTGCCTTTGCCCGTAAGGTTTTGCAATACCACATTTCCAAACTTATTGGTAATCACCAGATTTTTATTAGCCGGAACATTCACCGTATAATCAATACTGAACTTTCCCCTCGATTTGAAATTAGGCGCAAGGTTGGTAACGGCAGTGGCCGTATTGCCCGACTGGCTGAAACTCACCGAAATATCATCGAGAACTGCCTTTGCCCGGCTCTCGGAACCTTCGGCGGTTACAACAACCTCAATGGTGATTTGGCTCCCTCCTTTATCTGATATTTGTACCAGACCGTATTTATTGTTGATTTCGAGGGTCTCTACCGAACTGGCCGGCCAACTTTTACTGAATCGTCGGGAACTCTCCTGAGCATTGGCTGCAACTGATAAAATGGTTGCTGCTAAAAAAACGAGTATGCTAAATTTCAGTTTCATGACTTATTGTTTTTTGTTGTTTTACTTCCTGTAACTTATTTACTATCATAGTTATAACATTCAATTTTGCCTGATAATAACCAAGCATGGCATTAATCACCCTTTCGTCGTAGGGATTGGCTGCAAACTCTTTTTGAATTTCCTCGAATCGGCGTTCGAATTCCTTCAACTCCTCTTGCATCAACATATTTTCAGCCTCCGAAATAATACCCGACCCGGCCAGTTGATTCCACGATTCGATCCCACTTTGAATGGAACTGGTGTAAAAAAATTCTATTTCGGCGTAATCGGGCGAAATGGATGCCAGGGTTACCGGCGCTTTCTTATCGGGAGTAAACCATATACGTGCCTGGTTTACGGCCAGAAAAACAAAGACAACAGCAGCGGCAATACGGCCAACCATCATCCAATTGAACCTTTTCACCTTGTTTTGCGCTGCCAATCTCGATTCGAACCTTTCGAAATGACCGGCACGTGGTTCTTCCTGGTTCAATTCATCAAGGTGGTCTATAATCTGTTTTTCTATGTTATCCTTCGATTCCATATCTTATTATCTTTTTCAATTTCAGTTATATATATACATTTCCTGATTTTTCAGGATTTCTTTCAACTTGTTTTTTGCCCGCATATACTGCGTACGGCAGGCCGAATTTGATATGTGGAGAATCTGACTTATTTCTTCATGGTCGTATCCTTCAATCAGGTGAAGGCTTAAAACGACCCTGTATCCATCGGGTAAGGATTGTATGGCATTTCTGATGCGGTTCATATCAACCTCCTTATAGCCAATATCATCCTCTTCAACTCCAGCCGATCGTTCGTTAACTTCTTCGAACTTAACGCGGCGTTTTTTTAAATAATCCAATGAACGGTTTATCACAATCCTTTTCAGCCACGCCCCAAAGCTCACCTTTCCCTGATAGGTATCAATTTTTTTGAAAGCATTCAGAAAAGCTTCCTGCATAGCATCTTCGGCATCGTCAGGATTACCGATAATTCGCAGGCAAACGTTGTACATACCCTTGTAAAACAACCGGTAAAGCTCAAACTGAGCTTTCTGATCGCCATAACGGCACCTGTCAATCAATTCCTGATGGATGTTTTGGTAACTTGTTTCCAATTCATATTTAGTTTACTGATTCAATGACGACATGTAGATGCAGAATGTTGCACCTACGTCGAAAAAATATTTGGTGATGAATTAAATCAGGTTAAAAAGCTCGTATAATGAGCCTGTTTGCCAGGTTTTATTGTTTGCGGTGACCTGCCATCGGAAATTTCTTTTACTTTCGTTGGCAAGGATGGTGATTTTAAGATCGGCATCATCGCGCATGGTAAAGAAGTAACCTTTGCGTTCGAGGGCCCTTATGGTCCACGAGTAGGCAGGGTCGTCACCTTTAACCGAAGCCGTCCCGGCATGTTGCTTCCTGAAATAATAATCGCCAGAATGCACATCGAAAGCAATTTTCCCGGAAGTGAACAACCGGTCGAGCCAGCCATTCAGTACAGCATCCTCGGGAGAGCCTTCGAG
>CAZMDP010000194.1:0-4996 GCA_964565015.1 uncultured Prolixibacteraceae bacterium
CATCAGGCGAGATAGCTGGTAATTTCCGGAATCTTCAACCCCGTTTGCTGCTCAGGTATGAGGTTTCTCAAGGGAATGTATTGAAAATGAACCTTCAGCGCATCAGTCAGTATGTGTTTCAGGTTAGTAACAACGCCGTTATTTCGCCTGCTGAAACATGGAAGGTGAGCGATTACCACCTCAAACCTTTGATCAGCGACCAGATTGCTTTGGGATTCGAAACCACATCGCTGCACAAAGCTGTCGAGTTTTCGGCGGAAGCTTATTATAAAAAGTTGCAAAACCTGATGGAATATAAAAACGGAGCCCAACTGATAATGAACCCACATATTGAAACCAGTCTGGTCCCTGCCGAAGGTTACTCTTATGGCATCGAACTCAGTGGCCGTAAAAACCGGGGCAGGCTTACGGGTTGGTTTAATTATACCTGGTCGCGGACCATGCGCCGTACAAATACGCTATTCGATGAGGAACAATTATGGAACGGGGCTTATTATCCGTCGGTTTACGACCGGCCACACGACTTGTCGCTGGTGGCTACCTACAACATCAGCCGCAGATGGCGGTTTTCGGGGAACATCGTATATCTATCGGGCAGGCCGGTTACCCTTCCTGAACGGATTTACCAATACGCTGGCGAAACCATGATTTATTATTCCGATAGGAACAAATACCGTATGCCGCCCTATCACCGGCTCGATTTGGCGCTGACTTTTGATGAAAACCTTCGCGTGAAACGAATGTGGAAAGGTAGCTGGACTCTTTCGGTGTACAATGCCTACGGAAGGCACAATCCCTATTCGGTCTATTACCGCAAAACTGTTCCCACTGCCGAAAACGATTTCAGGCTTTATTCACTGTTTAAGCTGTCGGTAATCGGTATTCCGGTGCCGTCGTTAACCTATAACTTTAAGTTCTGAAAGCATGAATAAGTATCTGGCCATATTACTTTCATTAATTGCATGGTTTTATTCATGTGAGGATATCTATAACCCCGATATTGAGAAAATGGATGAACTGCTTGTGGTTGAAGCGAGGATTCTTTCAGCTCAGAGCCGAAATGTAATAAGACTTTCAAAAACAGCTTCGTTTAATTCCTCTGGATATTCGTACCCCCCGGCAAGCGGAGCAATTGTGATGTTGGTCGATAGGGAAGGAAAGGGATTAAACTTTGTTGAAGATGGAAAAACAGGACTTTATTATTATACAGGCGCGATCCAACAGGAGAATACGTATAAGCTTCAAATTCGTTACCAGGGCGAAATTATTGAGACTGAATACCAAAGTGTTCCGAAAATTCCGGCCATCGACAGTATTTACTATGAACCTGCTGAAAAGATTATTTTAACCGGCACGGATGCTGCGGCCGGTAAACTGAGAAAGGAACCGGGAGCGCAGTTATATGTAGATATCGATTATAAAGGCGACATGAAACATTACCGGTTTTCCCACCGGAAAATTGCGCAATATGCTTATCTCACCATGGGGCCTGGTGGCATTCCCGCAACCATGTATGGATGGCTGTCGATGCAGCCACGTGAGAAGTTTTATATTGCCGGTCCCGGCGAATACTCGTCCTCTCCCGCAGTTAGCAAGTATCCGCTTATGTTGCTTGAACAGAGGTATTTTATACAGAAACCCGAAGTGGACAATATTATTTTTGTAGGTTGGATTTATATCGTGCAACAATTTGCCATTTCGGAACAGGCTTATAAGTTTTACAGCGACCTGAACAGCCAGCTCACGGCCGAAGGAAAACTCTTCGACCCGCTCTATACCCAGGCGCGCGGAAACCTGACCTGTATTACAACGCCTTCGAAGATCATTTTAGGAAATTTTGAGATATCAACAGTCAGGGAGCATAGGTTTTATGTGCAACCCATGAACGACAATCAATATTTTATAAAGAGGATACCCTATTTTTATAATATTCCGCCCGAAGGGGAGATTCTTGACAATCAGCCGGAATGGTGGGAGAGCCGGTCCAAAATTTACCCCGGTTTTTAATCATCGGTGAAGTATAGAATGATAATAACAGATAAAAAAGTTTGACATACATGCGGCTTGGCCTTATATATTGGCTTTTGATGAGCTTTCTGTTCCCAATAGGATCAGCGTTGGCAGATCAGCCTGAGGTGGTTGGCTATTACTTGTTTGCCGACCGTTCGTGGGCATTGTCGGGCGATACCGTATGGTTCAAACTGGCAGCCATAGATAATACTTCCGACCGTGGCAATGTGGTTCATGTTCAACTCGAAAACCAATTCAACGAACCGGTTGGCAGGGTCATGGTGGTTACCCAAAATGGCAGGGGAGAAGGATACCTTCCGGTTCCCGATTCTTTACGCACAGGTACTTATTGGCTCTATGCCTACACCAGCCTGATGAGAAATTCAGGTTCGGTAATTGTTCCGGCCAGGTTGCTGACCGTTTACCATAGGTTTGATGAAAACTTTGATGAAATTTCTGCTCCATTAATAAGTCCTGCACAACTATCGGATAATAACCAGTTTAAAAATCTCCTCCGGATCGATAAATCGGAGGCGAAAACCCGGGAAATGGTAACCGTAACCCTAAACGCATTAAATGAAATACTTCCGGGAGCAAAAAGCCTCGTCATCAGTGCTTTCATGGAGAATCCGATCACAGACGAAACGGAAGGGTTTCTCTTTAAAAAATTGCAACCACCACCCATTTCCGGCTCAGAGGAGTATATTCCCGAAATCAACGGTTTTCTGCTCGAAGGAAGGGTTACACCCATTTCGGGAAACGAAATGCCCGCACGTTCGCTGGTGTTACTTTCCATTTCTGATTCAATACCCTGGTTCGATTATTACTTTGCCCAGTCCGATGGCTATTTCAGGTTTAACCTGAAAAATGTGAAAGGGACAGCTGATATTTATCTGCGCGCTTTTTCAGAGGATAACAGCGAGCTAAACGTTGAGCTTTCGAAAGGCTTAATGTCGGGTGCCCAAGATTTTTCATTCCAATCTACTTTGGTTGGAATTGATCGGGCTGAAAAAATCAAATCGATGACCGAGGCAGCATGGTTCGAAAAAGTTTTTTCAGGGGAACCCTCCTGGAAAGAAACTCCTTTCGAAACAAATTATCCTTACGATCAGCCTTTTTACGGGAAACCCGACAGAAGGATAGTACCTTCGGAATTTATCGATCTGCCCGACTTTCAGGAAATATCGCGCGAGTTGTTGCCGGGGGTAAGGTACCGGCGACGCGGAAATGCTACAACCCTGCAGTTGATGAACAATTCCGAACGGACCTATTTCGACCGCAACCCGCTCAGGCTGGTAAACGGGATTCCCATCTTCGACGATGGATTGCTTTACCGTTTTAGAAGTACCGATATCAACTATATCGATATCATCTACCAGGAAAGGGTATTTGGCGATATCAGTTTCAAGGGGGTATTGGCTATTTCGCTTCACGACAAGGAAAACAACTGGACGACAAGTCAGAAAACGCTGTTCAAGTTTACCATTCCCTGCCTGCAGATCAATATTAAACCATCCTACAGGAGTGTGACTGAGAAACAAATACTGCCAAACCAGCCCGATTTTCGAAGGATCTTTATGTTTTCGGAAATCAATGCCGATGATCCCGACCCAACATTCAGGTTCAATACTTCGGACCTGAAAGGTACTGTTATTGTTCGATTGCAGGGAGTTACGCGGGAAAACATTCCTTTTGATTTCATTCGTAAAATTGAAGTAAAATGATCAGAATAACAGCAAGAATATCGATACTGGTGCTTTTATTGCTCGTTAAATCGGTTTCGGGGCAGTTAGACGATTTCTTCTGGAGCGATTATCCCCATGCATCGAACTATGAATCGGGGAAGCTTACCGGAAACCGATATAACTACTCGATCATTAAAAATTCCGATTTCTTTTATCAGTCCGATTGGTTTAAAGGCACACTAATTACCGAAGATGGAGAAATTCACGATGACATAAGCCTGCGTTACGATGCATTTAACGACGAGCTGGTGGCCTATAACACCAGGGTTAAAGGGTTATTTGTGGTAGATAAATACACCGTTTCTTCCTTTAATATCGACATTCCCGGAAAGGGGAAACAATACTTTAAAAAGGCTTCGTTCGATATGATGGGAAGGCGCGAGCATTATTTCGAAGTTTTATACGAAGGGGGTGTTACCCTTATGCGGAGGAATCGCATTATCGAACGAAAGGTTTCGCTCTATAAAAACAAATATGGCAAACTCGATAACCGCAGTTACGAGCTGATGCAACAGAATTTTGTCATCCTTGGAGATCAATCGGTAAGACGCATTTTCCCAGGGCGTAAGTCGGTAATGGAACTTTTCCCCGACCGAAAAAAAGAACTTCGCAGGTTGTTCCGGAAAAACCAGGTCCACGATTACTCCCTCGGAGGCTTGCCCCGGATAGTAATGTTGCTCGATCTGGAAGGATATTTCAACAATTAATCATAAAGTCGGGCCGAAAGATTTAACCCTTTATCTATCGACAGACTTTTTTTTGTAAAATTTTCTGGTTAACGCAACTTCATACCGGTTAATCCCATCTATAGATCAAAACCAATTCTACCATGAAAAGAATATTGCTTATCGTCTGTACCCTGTTCATTGTGGCGTTTGCAAAAAGCCAGGCTGTTACGGGGTTTTATGAAAACGGGTATGTCCACCTGAAAAACGGAACGGTACTGAAAGGCCGCTATATTTATTCTTCCGATCTTGAAAAAATCAGGGTTGTTTCCGGAAAGAACACCTGGGTTTTCGAAACGTCGGAGGTGGAAATGATTACCAAAAACAGGCCATCGCGCCATTTTGCTGATGATTCCGGATTTAAGGAGTTTACCTATACTCCGGCGAAGATTTTCAATCTTTCCGAAGTTGGCGTTCTTGCCGGCAACCCCGACAACAGCCAGAGCGCACCATTTGTGTTGGGATCGTCGCTTAATTACAATATCCGCAACAAACTTTCTGCCGGAGCCGGAATCG
>CAZMDP010000195.1:0-4981 GCA_964565015.1 uncultured Prolixibacteraceae bacterium
GTCACCTTCTTTCAGGTTGCCGGGTTTTTGCTTAATTGCGCCCGAAAATATCCAGGGGTGGAACCTCTGAAGTGATTGCTCCTTTCCGGGCTTTAGTATTAATGGTGGATAGGATTGTTTCATTTGTGGTTGGTCAGGTTCAGGTATATCTTCAACGATACCCAGGCATCGGTAGCGGCATACACAATCTGCTGATCGGTAAGTTCCTGCGATTCCCAGTTTGTAAGTTGTTGCGCCTTCGAAATACGGAAACCACAAACTATGGCGCTCAGTTTTTTCAGGCTTAAATTCTGGATCCCGGCTGCCGAGGCGGTATCCTGAAGTTCGACAAATCCTTCAGGGTTGAAGGGCGCCATTTTCTGCAATCCCCTGATATCATCGCGAATGGCAACCCCGGCTTTAATAATATTTGGATTCGAAAAAATACTGATCAATTCATCGGGGAGCCCAATTTTCAGTACCTTAAACAGGAATGCCTTTTCTTCGGTTGCAAGTTGCAGCAACGCAACCCTTCGGGTTTCCCCTTTTTTAAATATAGGTTTGGTTTCTGTGTCGAAGCCAAGTATGCTGTATTGGTTGAGGTACCGCGAAGCCATCCTTACCATTTGGATATTATCAACCAGAACAATATCGCCTTCGAATGTCTTCAAGGGCAGATCAACATATTCCTGGCTACTTATACTTTCTTTAAACATATTTTGGTTTTATTCGGAGTCGTTGTTGAAAAAACGGTCTATCCATTTCGGGGAAGAGCTATCCTCATCTGCGGGTCTGTAATTTGAAAGATCAGGTCCGCTCCAGTCAATTCCGGCAAAAGCCAGCTGATGTACGGCGCGTAATACATTCACCAGGCGTTGTCCCCAGAATTCTTCAAAATGAGCTTTGCATTCAGCAAGAGCATCGTTCATAATTTCTTCGTTTCCAATATTGTATGAAGTTACAAACTCTTTTACATCCTGATAAATATCCAACAGGTGTTCAGAAATGCTCGCAGTTACTTTTTCGCTCCCAAATTGCAGGTCAGGATCGATCACTTCATGGTAGAGGTCATATTCGCCCAGTTTCTGCAGCCATTTCTGAAGATATATATTATAATTGAATTCGGTTACAAACTTTTCCAGTTCTTCATCGAGAATTGTATCTGTATCTGGGAGGAGCGATGCCTTATAATAGAGCAGTGGAAGGAGTTTTCGGGTTATATCGAGTAACTTCGGAGTAGAATAGTGGTTGCAGTTTTCGATGAGAGCACAATACTCATTCGCAACGGCAACAAATTCTACCACGTTTCTCGAATATACTATGTTGGTAATATCATCCATAATTTGATCATTTGCTGCACAAAAATAGTAAATATGTTTATGGCATAAATTTATTTCAGTTTTTCCATTCCATCAGGTTGTCGATCCGGGGGACAATCTTTTCGTTATCGATGAGCCACCTCATTACCAACCGCAATTTTTCGTTTTCAGGGCCTAACCTGAACAATACTGATTCGGCTTTTTGAGGTGTTTCCAATTCTTTTTTAATTTTATCGGCAAGTTCATCAAATTCGAATTTGCTTAATCCCAATTGATTACGCGACTGGCAAACATCACAGGTACCACACCTGACAGAGTCTGTTTCGCCGAAATATTCGAGCAACATTTGCGACCTGCATTTTGTTGAGGATGATGCATAATGAATAACCGCTTCAATCCGTTCCAGAAAATCTTTTTTGCGCAGGTCGTAGTTTTCTTTCGAGAATTTCAATCTTTCACCCGAAATCCTTTCGCGGGTAAAAAGTATATATGGTGTGCGTTTCTGCGGAATATAATCGATAATTTTATGCGAACGCAACAATTTCAGATAGTTGATTATTACTTCGGGCGTGGTTTCTGCTCTTTTGGCCAACAGCCCTTCGTCGATGGTTACATAGCCTGTAAACAATCCCGTATATGACCGCAGCAGGAGTTTGATGAAATTGTCGAACGATTCGTTGGCTACCTGAAATTTGTATAAATCGTCGCGGTTAACCGTAAAGTAGATTCTCGAAGGAGTTTCCACCTCCTCTGTGAATTCAATATATCCTTGCCGCTGAAGGATTTTAAGGCTGTGATATACCTGTGCAAGCTGCATTTTGAACGATTCGGCAAAAACCCCGATCGGAAAATCGAATAGCTGATCTTTTCCAAAACCAACGGCAACCTGCAGAAAATTGCATACCGACTCATAGACCCTCACTATGTAAGGAATTTCGGGGAAAGTAACCGAAAGTTGCTTTTTCAGCTTCAGTTTATCGGCATTGTTATAAAGCAGCACTGCAACAGCTCTTTTTCTATCGCGTCCTGCACGCCCGGCTTCCTGGAAATAGGCTTCGAGCGAATCGGGTGGGTCAACATGGATTACAAACCTCACATCGGGTTTATCGATTCCCATCCCAAAAGCATTGGTGGCTACTATTACCCTTGTTTTCCCCTGTTTCCATGCATCCTGTTTTTGGTTGCGGATTTCGGCGTTCAGGCCTGCATGGTAATAATCGGCCGAAATGTTGTTTTTTACCAGGAGGTCTTTTATTTCGCGGGTTGCTCGCCTGTTCCGCACATACACAATACCGGTGCCTTTGGCTTTTATAATGGTCCTCACCAGGTAACCTTCCTTGTCTTCTTTCTCCCTTACCATATAAACCAGGTTACTGCGGGCAAACGACATGGTATGCACATTGTATTCCCTGAATCTGAGTTTGTCCTGTATATCGGTTACTACTTTCGGAGTGGCGGTAGCGGTAAGCGCCAATACCGGTATATCGGGAAACAAAGGCCTGACGTCGGCAATTTTCAGATAGCTCGGCCTGAAATCGTATCCCCATTGTGAAATACAATGGGCTTCGTCAACCGTAATCAGGTTTAACTTCATGTTGGTCAGGTTTTCGATAAATCTTTCGGATGCCAGCCTTTCGGGAGAAATGTATAGAAATTTATAATCGCCCCATTTGGCATTGTCGATAGCAATCTTTATCTCCATATTCGACATGCCGCTATGAAGGCTAAGGGCTTTAATTCCTTTGGCGCGGAGGTTTTCAACCTGGTCTTTCATGAGGGCAATCAGAGGGGTTATCACCAGGCACATACCTTGTTCCGACATTGAATAAACCTGAAAAATAATGGATTTACCCCCGCCAGTCGGGAGCAGGCCAAGGGTATCTTTTTTCTGAGCAACCGATTCGATTATTTCCTGCTGTAATGGCCTGAATTCGGTGTGGCCCCAGTATTCCTGCAATATTTTCCGGTAGTCCTTGCCCATTCTGAAAATTAATGCGATTCCTTTATGTTTTTCACCTTAGTTACAAATGTATAAATTTGCATGGAGTAAAACCAGCTATACTTTTACACAGATCATAAAAATCGAAATAAAAAACAGCTATGAACAATACCAAAAAGAAAATAGGTTTTATCGGGTTGGGCGTTATGGGAAAACCCATGTCGAAAAATTTAATCAAAGCCGGTTATTCGCTTGTGGTTTACGATATTAATCCCGATGCAGTAAATGAGCTTGTACTTGCCGGGGCTGAAAAAGGGGATTCGCCCGCCCACATTGGCCAACTTTGCAATGTAGTAATAACCATCCTTCCCAATTCACCGCAGGTCGAAGAGGTGATCGCCAGCGAAAAAGGAGTTTTGGAAAGGGCAAAACCCGGTTCGGTTGTCATCGATATGAGCTCCATCTCGCCGATTACGGCAGTTAAAGTAAGCCAAATAGCTGCAGCTAAAGGTGTTGAAATGATTGACGCACCTGTTAGTGGAGGAGAACCCAAAGCAAAAGATGGTACCCTATCGATTATGGCCGGCGGCAAGGAAGAAGTGTTTGAGTCGGTCAAAGATATTCTTTTGTCGATGGGAGCATCTGCAGTTTTAATAGGAGGCATCGGGAGCGGCAATATTGCCAAGCTGGCCAACCAGATTATGGTTGCCCTGCATCTGGCAGCTATGTCGGAGGCTATGGTTTTTGCCGAAAAAGCGGGTGTCGATGCCGAAAAGGTATATCATGCCATTCGGGGTGGATTGGCCGGAAGTACGGTACTCGATGCAAAAATGCCATTAATTCTCGAACGCAATTTTAAGCCGGGTGGCCCCATCAGGATGCATACAAAAGATTTGCTGAATGTGCGCGACACTGCACTCGAAATTGATGCCCCAATTCCTCTGACCACTCAGGTTCTGGAATATATGAAAGCCCTGAAAGCCGACGGAAAACAGGAACACGACCATGGGGGAATTATTCAGTTCTGGGAAAAACTGGCCCACGTTGAGGTAAAAAGGAAATAAGGTTTTTTTACAGGGAATACAGCGCTACTTCATTTTTTTTCTGATTGGAGCTCAAAATATAATCTGTGCCGTATGCCGTAAAAACCTGAGTTTGTGTTGGTCCGGCATCCTCTTCGAGGACCGTTTTTGAAAATTTGCCATTGGCCAGATCAACTGCTTTAAACATATCGAGCATGAACGAACCACGTCTGTTTCCGGCAACGATCAATGGCTCACCATTGAAATAGCCACAACTTAAACCATGGCCGAACGATAGGGAATCGTTGAATAAAAGTTCCCATTTCTGACCTATCTGTTTATATATATTCAAAGCTTCGCCGTGAAAAGGTTCAATGGTGACCAGTTCATCATGGCCATCGCCATCCAGATCGATTAATCCAAATTCGCTGACCTCTTTATCGAAAAATGGCATTTTCATCCATTGGTCCCCTTCATGCTGCTCGAAATAAAAAATACCTTCAGCGCCCGAAATGAAGATGGTTTCCCTGCCTTTTATTTTAGCCTTCAGCATGCCGTGGTTTCGTGTAAGGCTGTTGTCGATCATTGCAGGGATTAATGGTAACCTGACGTCGTCTTCAAGGCCAATCACGTACATTTCGCCAGGCTTTGACCAATCGGCCGGATTATCCTTGTGTTTGCTCACCGATGCGGCAAATAGATAATTTTTTCCATTTCGGTGC
>CAZMDP010000196.1:0-4970 GCA_964565015.1 uncultured Prolixibacteraceae bacterium
ATATGAATTGTACTTTACATATTCAGAATATGGAAGTTGAAAAATCATATCAATGTCGCTTACAACTATATCAGTTCCACGACCATAAGAACCGACATACAAACTGTGATAAATATCTGATTCGGAATTATAAAAATCCTTATTCAATTGCTTTGTAATTCTTTTATAGCGGTAAGAAATGTTATCAACTGTGTCAGTTGACATTCTTAGATTTTGATTAAAGGTCTCAAACCAATTTGCTACACTCATATTCTTTGTTTTATTATGCTAACGCTGCGTCTCCTTACAATGACCGCCAACTTAGTAATATACAGAAAAACTTCTACTTTTTGGCACTTTTTTTTGCTTCAAATATAGCAGTTTTATTCAAATTAAGCTTGTCTAACGGGCTTTGTACCCGGTCAACCAGGGGCTGGCTCAGGTGTGAGTAGATCATAGTAGTCCTGATATCCTTATGCCCGAGAAGTTCCTGCACATAGCGGATATCGGTGCCTGCATCAAGAAGGTGGGTCGCAAAACTATGACGAAGGTTATGAACGCTCCCTTTTTTCACCAAACCACTTTTTTCCAGAGCAACCGCCATTACCTTCTGCACACTGCTTGCACTATATGGCATACCGGCAACCTGACCTTCAAAAACATAATTCTCACCCGGATATAATGCCCGGTAGTGTTCAATCATAACCAATACATGGTATGGAAGCATCACCATACGGTCTTTTTTGCCTTTGCCATTCTTAACGTGAATTTTATGTTCACTAATAAGAATATCTGCCCATTTCAGGGATACCACTTCGCTTACCCTTAAGCCTGCTCCATAAGCTATCATTAGCGCCAACCGGTGTTTCGGGTTTTCAATCACACCAAAAACAGCAGCGCATTCTTCGGGGGTAAATACTGTCCTGATTTTTTTCTCTTTTTTAGGACGAGGCAGGGCAAACTCAAATTCGCGGTTGTGTTCTACATTTTTAAAATAATAGTTGAGCGAATTTACCAACATGTGCCCGGCTGCCGCCGACAACCCTTTTGTCATTAAACTTCCCAGGTATTTCACTATCTGACGATATTCCATCCTGGACGGGTCCGTATAGTTGTGGTCGCGCAGAAAACGCATAAAAGCATTGCCATAGTTTTTTATAGTGGCATCGCTCAGGTTCTGAGCCAGCATGGTATCAACCATAGCATCCATATACTTTCGGCCATAATCCGGCACCTGTTCAAGAACATGGCTTTTGGCCTTTTCGAGCAGAAAACGTTTCCGGTTCGGGTAGTTTTGCTTTTTAAGATAACCTTCAGGCAAAAGGCTGGATACAAGCAATTTTTCGGGCTCGTAATGTAGCGTTAAGGCATGATAAACCTCAGGTGTTGCTGGCAAAAGGTGGCATTGATGGTCTTTGCTGTAACGAACCATCGAAAACCGCCTGATTTTTTCCATCAACATAGCTACCCTCGGTACATATACCCGCATCCAACGGATATCTTCGGGATGGACATCAATTTTCAGTACACCGCCTTCGACCCGTTGCTCTCTGGTTACAAAATCGGATGGCAGAAAATCAGGCGCTTCAAGCACCGCTTCGACCAACTCTTTAACCTTTTTATGCCGGTAAACAAGATAGGCTTTGTGGTGCTTGTTCCAGTAAACTCCTTTAATCTTCAATAAATCTTTGCTCACTTTGTGGTGATAGTGCATACTGATGACCCAGTATTTCCCGATATTTTCATGCAATGTCAGGCGCAGTTTTCGGGCAAGCGGAACGGTTTCCGCTTTATGTTCCGGCTCCGTACCTTTAACTGATGCGTCCGGAAGTTTCGGCGCTGATCTTTCCTCAGGCTGGGAGGTATGTTTATCAGCGCCTATGGGTGGAAGGTCACGGCTTTCGGGGCCGGCCACCGGGTTGTCTTTATTGCCTGTATCTATCGGGTTTTCAATAATTATTTCATCGAAGTTGGTTTTCAGTAAACGATATTTTTCGGTGCTGTAATCGACATACCAACACTTGTGTGTAGCGCTGTAAACGGCACCCAATTGTTTTAATTTTTGCTGAATATGGATGTTGTACCGAAAGAAAATCCCGATCCGGAATGCATTTCGGTGATATATCTTTTTCAGCGTAATGGCCATAAATAATGCGGTTGTTGTAATATTTTCCCAATCGTTATTTAAATGCCACAGGCATTTCCTTTCAATCGGCGGTGTGGGAAGGGGAGGGGGTCGGTGTTTTTTCTATAAACATACCACTCCTCCGGAGTTTGTTAGACAACCTTAAACTTTAAACCTCAAACTTTAAACTCCTTTAGCATGCCACTCCTCCGGAGTTTTCTTTTGGTACAACGTTAAACGGTATAAACATGCCACATCTATAAAGATGGTTTCGGGAAACCTTAAACCTCAAACTTTAAACAAACTGTATAACTGTGCCCCGATTAAATCGGGGGTGAACTGTTTTTATGGCTCCGCCACGTCAGTCACACCCGGTTGCCTGTTTAAGGAACATGTGAAACCAACGTAGCCAAAAACAGGAGCAATTTACATAAATATTGTACTTGAGCAGTTATATTATCAAAAAAAATCATAATATTTTTTCAGAATTTATTTTTGGGAGTTTTCCACAAATACCCGTTAATCTTTCCCCATTAGCATTTTCTGCTTATTTAACCCTGTCCGGATTTTTACGGATGAAATCTTCCCAGTTTTTGAATTCGCGTTTTTGAGCGGGTTTCGATTGCTGGAGGAAATGACAGATTGCCACAGCTACGGCATCGGTAGCGTCGAGTTCTTTAGGGAGGTCGGTCAGGTGGAATATTTTCTGCAAAAAATAGGAAACCTGTTCCTTGCTGGCACGTCCCATTCCGGTTATCGACTGTTTCACCAGCAACGGGGCGTATTCAAATATCGGAAGTTTATGAAACAGCGCCGCTGCCATTATAACGCCCTGCGCCCTTCCGAGTTTCAACATCGATTGAACATTCTTGCCGTAAAACGGTGCCTCAATGGCAAGCAGGTTGGGTTTGTATTCCTCAATTAGCTGCAGGGCCCTTCCGTGCAGGTATTGCAGCCTCTGGTAATGGTCGTCGAATTTTCCGGGGCGCATAACGCCCATGGTCAGTATTTTTGGCGTATTGCCGGTTACTTGCACCAATCCGTATCCTGTTACCGTGGTTCCCGGGTCGATTCCCAAAATGCGCAGATTTGGCGTTGTCATATTCTTTGTTTAATAAAAAATTGCTGCCATACAATGCCGGCAACGATCAGTATCAGCCCTGCAATGGTGGTAAGATATATATGCTCTCCCAGTATTACAGATATAAAGATAAGCGAAATAAACGGGGCAATAAATATGAGGCTTCCGGTGCGGGCATTGTTGGTGCTTAACTGCATGGCCTTCATCCAGAGCAGGTAAGTTATTCCCACTTCAAAAAAACCGATGTAAATGGCCGCCCATAGCGAAGTTCCCCAGGGGAAATGAAACCCCGAAACAAATGGCAGAATTACAAGCAGGTAAAGGAACCCGAATGCGAAACTCATAAACAATTTTACGGCCTCATCGCGGCGGTCTTTCACGTTGAGTATCCAATACAACGCCCATAATACAGAGCTCCCCACAGCAAGAAATACCCCGAATAGGTTTGTGTTGCGGAACCCCTGAAAGCCGCCTTGCGACGATAAAATCACAATCCCCGCAAAACTGACCGTCATGGCAGCAAAATGGCGCAACCCAATTTTTTGCCACAGCATAGGTCCCGAAAGCAAAGCAAGGGTAATGGGCCAGATCATGTTAAGCGGCTGCGCAAGCTGTGCCGGCAAGAGCGAGTATGCTTTAAACAATATCAGGTAGTAGCCGAATGGATTCAGTGCACCTGTAATGGCCGAATGTAAAAGGTCGTTCCGCGAGGTGCTTTTCAGTTGTCCGACTTTTCGGGTGAACACCAGGTAGAGAAAAAGAAACAACATCGAAATTCCGGCTGCAAGAAAAATAAGCTGCGAATAATGGAGTTCGCGCAGGCCTATCTTGAATGCTGTGGCAACAGTTGACCAGATCAGCACTGCCGATAGGGCAAAAATCAGGCTTTTGTCAGGTTTGTTCATGAATATTAAGGAATTATCCCCTTCAGATGTAAATCCTCCTTTATATGTGTGTCATCGTTTTCCAATTCGGGTGGCAATACATTCAATTGCCTGTATTTTTCGCGTGCCTGCGGAACAAAAATGCTCCCCGGGTATTCAAATAGAATCCTTCGGTAAGCTGCGGCTGCTTTAACCCGGTCGTTCAAACGGTAATTATACGTTTCGGCAAGCATGAAAAGGGCATCGTCGCCAAGCAGATCATGGGAGTATTCTTTCATTATACGCTCCAGCAACGGAACCGCTTGTTCGGGTTCATTACCGGCCAGGTAAATTTTTGCTTTCCTGAAGAGTACGTCATCCACGATGGAGTGGTACGGAAAAAGCAGATCGATGCTGTCGAGGGCTGCCAGCGCCTCTTTGTTTTTGTTCCGGAAGAATAAAAGGTCGGCCCTGGCAAAATACTGCAATGCCTTGTTGATACTGTCCTGGGTAGTGTTGTTCGATATAAACAGCGAAAGTTCCATGGCATCGTTGGCGGTAAGCTTCGAAGTACTTGCCTTTAACACATCGAGTTGGGCCTTTGCCCACGAAAAGTTGCCCATATAATATCCCAGACGCGCTTTTTTGAGTTTCACTTCATCGCCCAAATTGTTGTTGCGGTTGGCATCAATTACCTGCGAGTACAGTAAAATGGCTTCCCATGGGTCGTCCATATAGAGGTAAATATCGGCCAGTTCAGTTTTGATTTCTCCGATTTCGAGAGGACGGAGGCCTTGTATTTCGAGCCCTTTTTCGAGTTTCGAAATAGCATTTCGGGGATCATCCAGATAAAATGCCAGCAGATGGGCGTACTCCCTCAACAGAAAAACATTACCCGGAATATACCCCATCATTTCGAAAC
>CAZMDP010000197.1:0-4969 GCA_964565015.1 uncultured Prolixibacteraceae bacterium
ACTGACCGAAACCACCTCCAATTCAAAGGGCGATGGTTTCATAAATTGTATCGACAGGGTAATTGAAGGATTGAAAGGAGATGAGCCAGACTATACTCCTGATATTTTGCTTACACTAGGTGGGGCTGTCGTTTCAAAAAAGATCAAGGCGCTTCTCCGGAAAATGAATCCACAGCAGCACTGGCATATCAGTCCCGACCCCGAAGAGTTTCATTTTGATACCTATCAGTCGTTAACCATGACCCTTTTTGCCGATGCAATTGATTTTATCCGGAGATTTTCTGAAAAATTGATCCCTCTGCAAAGTAATTACCGCAATTTATGGTTACAACGAAATAACCTGCGAATTGCAATGCATAGCTCATTTCTCGGACAGGCCGGTTATTCCGATCTTCAGGTATATGAATACCTGTTTGGCAATATCCCCGATTACAGTCAGATACATTTGGGGAATAGTACGCCGGTAAGGTATGCCCAGCTTTTCGAACACCATCGCGCATATTCATTCTGGTCGAACAGGGGAACCAGCGGAATCGACGGATGTATTTCAACTGCAGCGGGCGCTGCAATGGCAACATCGGAAATTGTAACTGTTATAACAGGCGATATCGGATTTTTTTACGACTCCAACGCGCTTTGGAATCATAACCTCAGTCCCAATCTGAAAATAATACTTATAAACAATGGTGGCGGCAATATTTTCAGAATCCTGCCCGGGCCCGATAAATATCAAGAGCTTGAACCCTACCTTGAAACATCCCATGAGTACCATGCACACGGAATTGCCGACAATTTCGGCTTAAACTATTTCAGGGCTGATTCTTTAACTGAATTAAAAACCAAATTATCGGAGTTTTATAATGAATCGACTAAACCAGCCCTGCTCGAAATTGTTACTCCTGCAGTTGAAAGTGCAGAAACATTGAGGAAATATTTTAAATACATTATACAATGAGTACAAAACGAAATTGGACAACCATTAAAGAATACGAGGAGATTAAATTTGAGTTTTTCGAAGGGATTGCAAAGATCACCATAAACCGGCCACGTTACCGTAATGCCTTTACACCCGATACCATAAAGGAAATGATTGATGCCATGCACCATTGCCGCGAAAACGATGCTATTGGTGTGGTTGTGATTACCGGCGAGGGCGATAAGGCTTTTTGCAGTGGCGGCGATCAGAATGTGAAAGGCCATGGAGGTTATGTTGGAAAAGACGGAATCCCGCGCCTCAATGTGCTCGACCTGCAGAAAATGATACGTTCGCTGCCGAAACCGGTTGTAGCTATGGTTAACGGATATGCCATAGGTGGGGGGCATGTATTGCACGTTATTTGCGACCTGACCATTGCTTCCGATAATGCTATTTTTGGGCAGACCGGCCCTAAAGTGGGCAGTTTCGACGGTGGTTTTGGCTCATCGTATCTGGCCCGAATTGTTGGACAAAAAAAGGCACGCGAAATTTGGTTCCTTTGTCGTCAATATTCGGCTCAGGAAGCACTCGAAATGGGATTGGTCAATAAAGTAGTCCCGTTCGACCAGCTCGAAGATGAGGTAGTCGATTGGTGCAATACCATGATGGAACGTAGTCCTACTGCGCTGAGAATGATTAAGATGTGCCTTAATGCAGAACTCGATGGCCAGGCCGGATTACAGGAGCTGGCAGGTAACGCAACCCTGCTTTATTATCTCACAGAAGAATCGCAGGAAGGCAAACGGGCATTTCTCGAAAAGCGTAAACCCGATTTCCGTAAGTTCCCGAAATTTCCATAAGGTAAAAGGGAAAACAGATTAAAAGGCACAAGATAAAAGGACACAAGACTGATAGATACAAGACACTGTCCTGATACCTGATACATTTATTTCAGGATTTTGAGTTACATCACAAACGATTAATGTTTTCTTGAAATTTATTGATGAATAGACCGAAGCTTAAAGCATGGGTTCAGGCTGCCCGGCCACGCACGTTGCCATTGGCATTGTCGAGTTCGCTCATGGGAAGTTTTGCAGCTTTTCAGGATGGTCGGTTCAAGTGGAATGTTTTCGGACTTGCCTTGCTCACCACTATCCTTCTTCAGATACTCAGCAACCTGGCCAACGATTACGGCGATTCGGTAAATGGCGCTGACAACGCCGACAGGATTGGCCCTGCACGTGCTGTTCAAAGCGGTAAAATCAGTGTGTCGGCCATGAAAAGAGGCGTTGTAATCACTTCCATACTTGCTTTTGTTTCAGGAATTTTACTGATTGGTGCCGGGGTTGGTTACCACAACTGGTTACCATGGATAGTTTTTCTGTTGGTTGGCCTGATGGCAATTGCAGCTGCAATTTTATATACGGCTGGGTCGAATCCTTATGGCTATAAGGGGTTTGGCGATTTGTTTGTTTTTCTGTTTTTTGGAATTACAGCCGTTGTAGGAACCTATTACCTGCACACCGAAAATTTACGTGCCTTTGTTTTACTTCCTGCTATTACTATCGGCTTGCTGAGCACTGCCGTTTTAAACCTTAACAATATGCGCGATATTGAAGGCGATGCCCGTTCGGGAAAGCGGACGATGGTGGTGATTATGGGTAGCTCTTATGCTAAGATTTATCATGCCGTCATGGTTTTAGGAGCCCTGGTGGCGCTGATTTTCTGGTCGGCATTTCATTACAGGTCGGTTTGGCAGTTTATTTTCATATTGACCTTTCCGTTGTTTTTTCGCCATTTACTGATTGTGTTCAAAAATAAATTTCCTGCCTTACACGATCCTCAGCTTAAAATATTGGCATTAAGCACATTTTTGTTGGTTTTATCATTTGGATTCGGTTTAATACTTTAGCATATTCACATCAGTTTTGGTAGTAATGCACCTGATCGATAGCGATTTCTTATCGGATAAGTTTTGTATCTTTGAATAAAAATCCTGAAGAGTATGAATTTGCAGAGCAGAAAAATTGAATTTATTCAAGAGTTTTTAAAAATTCAGAATGAGGAAATAATAACCCATTTTGAAAGCATGCTTAATTCTTATAGATTATCAGGTCCCGATAAACCGATGTCGGTTCAAGAATTTAACAACAGAATTGATCAATCATTAACTGATTCTTCTAAAGAAAACGTCACCGAAGCTGATGATTTGATTTCGGAGATTGAAAGATGGCACTGAAAATTTATTGGACATTTTTTGCCAAAAACGAACTGCAAAAAATATTTGATTACTATAAGGTTCATGCATCTGTCGAAATTGCTCAAAAACTTGCTTCAGGAATCGTTAACAAGACTTTAATCCTGAAAAGCCACCCCCGGGCTGGAAAATCAGAAGAATTATTGTCTGATCGGAACCAGGATTTCAGATACCTTGTATATAAAAACTACAAAATAATATACTGGTTTAATCTTCAGAAAAACAGGATTGAAGTTGTTGATGTATTTGATGTCAGGCAGAATCCGGTTAAGCTTAAAAGAAATGAATGAATGTTCTTAAAAGTGATTTATATTTTATGGAAAGGCCTAATTTAAAAGCTTTTTTTCAAAAATATAAGCTGATTTTCAAACAACCAGCCGGAACGTCGCGTGGCATAATCAATGATAAAGACACCTGGTTTTTGACAATCTGGGATATTAATTTTCCTGATAAACACGGAATTGGCGAGTGTAGCCTGCTGAAAGGCCTTAGTGTTGATGACCGGCCCGGTTATGAGAAAAAGCTTGAATGGCTATGTAATCATATAAACGATGATCCCAACGATCTTGACAATGAACTTGCCGATTGGCCCTCCCTTCGGTTTGGCCTCGAAATGGCACTGGCTGATTTACGTGGAGGTGGCACCCGGATATTGTTCCCATCATCGTTTACCAAAGGGGAGAAACCTATTCCAATCAATGGCCTGATTTGGATGGGCGACCGCGATTTTATGCAGCGGCAGATCGATGAAAAGATCGGGCAGGGTTTTACAGTTATTAAGCTTAAAGTGGGCGCCATCGATTTCGACAGCGAACGTTCACTCCTTTCATATATCCGCAAAAAAAACGATTCCGGAAAAATTACAATCAGGCTCGATGCCAATGGTGCCTTTACTGCTGCTGATGTTTTCAGGAAACTGGAACAACTCTCCGAATTTCAGGTCCACAGCATCGAACAGCCGGTTCGGGCCGGGCAGCACGACCTGATGGTGGAAGTATGCCGCAATTCGCCCATACCTGTGGCACTCGATGAGGAACTGATTGGGGTAAATTCATTAGACGCCAAACGGAAACTACTCGAAACCATTCGTCCTCAGTATATTGTATTAAAACCTTCTTTGCTCGGAGGCTTTTCGGCATGCAACCAATGGATATCGTTGGCTACAGAGATGAATATCGGATGGTGGGTTACATCGGCGCTCGAATCCAATATTGGACTGAACGCCATTGCCCAATGGACAGCCACTTTGGGTAATCCAATGCCGCAAGGTCTGGGAACAGGTTCTTTATATGTAAATAATATTTCTGCACCATTGAAAGTTGAAAACGGATTTTTGCATTTTCTTCCCGATGGTAACTGGGATTTGAATTTGTCTGACCGGGTTCCAATAAAATGTTCATGGCAAAATTATAATCTGACCCTCAATGGAGTGGAGCGTAGCGGCGATGAATGGCTTATACAGGCTGATTTATGGGAAAGCGACAATGAAACAGAACCCTGGCTGAAAGATATAGGAAGATTTCTTAAACAATGGTTTTCAGATAATGAATCTGTTTCTGTTCATACGTCGGGATCAACCGGCAACCCGAAGGAGTATATGATTGAAAAAAGGGCAATGCTGGAATCGGCCCGGGCAACCGGCGAATACCTTGATTTGCATAACCACCCCGATGCCCTGCTTTGCCTTTCGGCCAGATACATTGCTGGTATGATGATGATTGTCAGGGCAATGGTTTATGGGCAAAACCTGATTGCGGTCAGGCCTGATGGAAACCCTATGCTATCGTTGAACGATT
>CAZMDP010000198.1:0-1256 GCA_964565015.1 uncultured Prolixibacteraceae bacterium
GGCCAGAAACGGATATCAAAGGTGAAAAGGGGGCTTATTTTGTTTTTACCGACATACAATTAACAGCCAAATCGGAAAAACAATGGAAAATAGTGGCCAATGTAAATCAGAGTCATGCACAGATTATAAGCCTTTGTCAGAAAATTAAAGCCAATCATAACCTTGAGAACGAAATCGTGGATGATATCGATTCCGGTACACAAAAACTCATCCGGCTTGTGGCCAGTGCCGATGGCCTGCAATTCACTGCAGACCAGCTTAGTGATACGCGTCATTTTTCAAATGTTCTGTTCAATATTATGCGGGGGGGTATTTTTGATAACGGATACCAGATTAAAAAAACTGACTTTGAAGGTTACCTCACCAAAGCAAATAAAGAAGTAGCAGCCCGAAATCGCGACTTTTTGGCAAAACTTCCGGATGTATTTGGGCAGGCAATTTTAAACAATCTTATGTCGGAAAGCAATGACAATGACCTGATCAGGCTTTCTGTAGAGTATCTGCCGCTGAAATTCAGCCGCAGGCACGGCGATCCGAGCCGTCCGTGGAATTATTTTACCATAAACGTTGAAAATGAAACAGACGGTACTGAAATTCTGGACTACGAAGGTAACTGGAGGGATATTTTTCAGAACTGGGAAGCTTTGTCTCATTCTTATCCCGAATTTATTACCGGTATGATTTTCAAGTTCCTGAATGCTTCCACCTTCGATGGCTACAATCCATATCGGGTTACCAAAGACGGCTTCGACTGGGAAACCATTGAGCCCGATAATCCGTGGTCGTATATCGGGTATTGGGGCGATCACCAGATTATTTACCTGCAGAAATTTTTTGAGATCATTGATAAATACCATCCTGGTGCCTTGCAATCGCTTTTCGATAAGGATTGGTTTGTTTATGCTGCAGTTCCATACAAAATAAAATCTTACGACAAACTTTTAAAAAACCCGAAAGATACCATTGAATTCGATCATAAATGGGATGGAAATATCCGAAAACAGCGCGACATTATAGGTGCCGACGGAGCTTTGCTAAGTGCCGGAAATGGTAAAATCTATCATGTGAATTTTATCGAAAAAGTGCTTGCAACCGTACTGGCAAAAATGTCGAATTTTATTCCGGAAGCCGGAATCTGGATGAATACACAGAGGCCCGAATGGAACGATGCCAATAACGCTTTGGTCGGGAACGGTGTTTCCATGGTCACACTTTACTATTTGCACCGTTTCATGAAGTTTTTCCTGAAAACACTT
>CAZMDP010000198.1:1356-4955 GCA_964565015.1 uncultured Prolixibacteraceae bacterium
ACGTGCCAATCAAAGGGCCGATAAGCTATATCACGCATATAACCTGATGACGGCTACCGATAAGGAAGTCAGGGTTTCGCACCTTCCCGAAATGCTCGAAGGTCAGGTGGCCGTTTTAAGTTCGGGTTATTTAAAACCAGAACAAACCCTTCAGGTTTTGGACGCCCTTAAAAGCAGTTCACTTTTCCGCGAAGACCAGTACAGCTATATTCTATACCCCAACAAAAAATTACCTGGTTTTCTTTAAAAAAACAATATTCCTAAGGCCAGCGCCGAAAAATCTGAGCTGATAAAAAAACTGGTTTCCGAAGGAAATAAAGAGGTTGTGGAACAGGATATTCAGGGAGGATTGCATTTCAATGGCAACTTTAAAAATGCCGGTGACCTGGATGCGGCTTTAAACAGATTATCGGAAAACGGTTTCCATGAACTCGTTGAAAAAGAGCGGAAACTAGTGCTCGATATTTTCGAAGAAGTGTTCAACCACAAAGCGTTTACCGGAAGATCGGGGACTTTTTATTCATACGAAGGGCTTGGTTCTATCTATTGGCACATGGTGTCGAAGCTTCATCTGGCAGTACAGGAATGTTGCCTGCAAGCCCTTGAAGAAGGTGCCGACAAAAAATTGATTGGCAGGTTATTGGATCACTATTACGAAATTGAAGCAGGTATTGGGGTACATAAATCGCCCGAATTATATGGGGCCTTTCCTACCGATCCCTATTCGCACACCCCTTTGCACAGGGGTGCCCAGCAACCCGGAATGACCGGCCAGGTGAAAGAAGATATCCTGGTTAGGTTTGGCGAACTTGGAGTGTTTGTAAATGAAGGGAAAATCAGCTTCAAACCCTGGCTGCTCAGAAAAGAGGAGTTCCAAAATCGGGATTCGGTATTTGAATACAGAAAATGGAATAACGATATCGGCAAAATTGCTCTCTCTCCCGGGCAAATGGCATTTACGTATTGCCAGACCCCGGTTATCTATTCGCTTTCCGACAACAACAGAATTACCGTTTATTATGCAAATGGAGGCAAAGAAGGGATAAACGGCAACACTTTAAATCAGGAAATCAGCAGCCTGATATTCCGGAGAACCGGAACAATTGAAAAGATAGTAGCATCGATAAATAAACGATAATGGGCAATAACGAAACAAAACTATCCATAAAGGAAAAAATCGGGTATGGCCTGGGCGATACCGCTTCTCACTTTGTGTGGGACATGGTGGGTTTCTGGATTCTTATATTTTATACCGACACCTTTGGAATATCTGCGGCTGCAGCAGGTACTATAATGCTGATTGCCCGTTTCTGGGATATGGTCAGCGATCCGTTGATGGGAATTATTGCCGACCGAACCAAAACCCGGTGGGGCAAGTTCCGCCCATATTTGCTTTGGATGGCTCTGCCTTACAGTGTGCTGGCAGTTCTTGCTTTTTCAACACCCGATATTGGATCAACCGGAAAAGTAATTTATGCAGGCGTAACGTATTTGTTGCTCATGACCGTTTTTACGGCCATTAACCTCCCCTACTCTTCGTTAGGAGCAGTAATGACCTCGGATTCTTACGAAAGGGCCGGATTAAACTCCTATCGGTTTATTTTCGCTTTTGTTGGACAGTTTATCGTTACCGGAACCGCACTTTATCTGGCCAGTTATTTTGGCAAAGGCGACAATGCCAAAGGATACCAATATACCCTCATACTTTTTTCGGCCATCAGTTTTGTTTTGTTTCTAATCACGTTTAAAACGACAAAAGAGCGGGTCAGTCCACCTATCGGACAAAAACACAACCTGAAACAAGACCTGAAAAATCTCTTCAAAAACCGACCATGGGTTATCCTTTTCTTTGTGGGCATTATTTCGTTTATCATGTTTGCCCTGCAAAACCTTTCCATCGCCTATTATTTCAAATATTATATCGGACAGGAGCAAAATGTGCAATTGTTTAATGTTATCGGCACCGTTGCGCTCATACTTGGCATTCCGTTTTCGAAACCACTGGCCAAGCGGTTTGGAAAACGAAATGTTTACATCGCCAGTTCACTGCTTTCCGGCCTGTTTTTCATTTTGTTATATCTTCCGGGGAGTGAAAACATTTATACGGTTTACACTCTGAACATCCTTGCCAAATTCACCTATGCTCCTGCGGTTCCGTTGCTTTGGACCATGCTTGGCGATACGGCCGATTATTCGGAATGGAAGTTTGGCCGCCGCGCCACAGGCCTGGTTTTTTCGGCAGCCACTTTTGCGCAAAAGGCAGGATGGGGAATTGGTGGTGCATTGGCAGGTTGGTTGCTGGTTTTATTCCAATTTGTCCCCAATGTCGAACAGTCGGCTACTGCGCTTAACGGGATAAAACTGATGATCTCTGTATTTCCCGGAATTTTATACATGTCGTGTGCAATTCTTCTGTATTACTATGCCATCGACCACAAAACCTGTCTGGTGATGCAAAAAGAACTGGAACAACGTAGAGATGAAGAATTGTAAACAACACGGGTTATGCTGAATATTAAAATACATATAATCAATATTTTAGCCCGAAAAGCTCAATGGTTTCTGTTTTTATCAGTAGCAGTTTTTCTGTTTGTTTCTTGTTCACAAAGCCCCGTAAAAACGGTTAAAACTGCCGCCGATATTCTGGGCAATCCCGAATATCTGGCCATTTCGTATGGAGGTTATCGCGAAAATACACGGGATATTCAGCCTACCATTCCCCAGTTAAAAGAAGATATGAAAATTTTGTCGGCCATGGGGATCAAGCTGCTTCGCACCTATAATGTTCACCTCGACGAAGCGGCCAATCTGCTTGAAGCAATAACGCAGTTAAAAAAGGATGACCCGGGATTTGAAATGTATGTGATGCTTGGAGCCTGGATCGACTGCAAAAATGCCTGGACCGACCTTCCCGACCGGATCCGCAACGCAGAAAGCCCGCGAAATGCCATTGAGATTGACCGCGCTGTTGAACTTACACAACAATATCCCGATATCGTAAAAATAATTGCCGTGGGCAACGAAGCAATGGTGCACTGGGCGTGGGATTACTACGTCGAACCAGGGATTATACTGAAATGGGTCAATCATCTGCAAACCTTGAAAAAAGAGGGTGATTTGCCCGGAAATTTGTGGATAACCAGTTCCGACAATTTTGCTTCATGGGGCGGTGGCGGAAGCGAATACCATTTGGAGGAGCTGAACCAGCTTATCAGAGCAGTTGATTTTATTTCGATGCACACTTATCCGATGCACGATACCCATTACAATCCCGATTTCTGGGGAATACCCGAAGAGGAAGAAAATTTGCCCGACCTTGAAAAAATTGATGCAGCCATGCTGAGGGCCAGGGACTATGCCATTGCTCAATACCAAAGTGTGGTTGCTTATATGCAAAGCATTGGTGTAAATAAACCCGTTCATATTGGTGAAACCGGCTGGGCATCTGTTTCAAACGAAAAATACGGAGATGAAGGAGCCAGGGCAACCGATGAATACAAATCTGCGAAATTCTACCACTTGATGCGCGATTGGACAAATTCAAACGGCATTAGTTGCTTCTATTTCGAGGCGTTCGACGAACAATGGAAAGATGCTGC
>CAZMDP010000199.1:0-4947 GCA_964565015.1 uncultured Prolixibacteraceae bacterium
ACAGCGCAGCATTGGGCCCACCCGGTTATCGACAACGGACGTTTATTTATCAGGCATGGAAATACTTTGATTGCTTATAAAATCAAGTAAAAACCTCTGGTGCCAAATCATTATTTTATTTGATCATGAGATTAGCATATATTTTTATAACCCTTAGTGTAACTTTTGCTACAAACTCGTTTGCCCAGGCTATTCAATGGAGGGGTGAAATGCGCGATGGCCATTTCAGAAACGAAAAAAACCTGCTGAAAGAATGGCCTGAAAACGGCCCGGAGCTTCTTCTGAAAGCTGATGGTATCGGTACGGGTTATTCGTCGCCTGTTTTTGCCGATGGTACCATTTACATTACAGGAATGAAAGATACCCTCGACTATCTGACAGCCATGGATATGCATGGCAAAATTAAATGGCAGGTACCTTATGGACGCTCCTGGGCACAATCATTCCCCGATACCCGCTGTTCTCCGACTATTGATGGCAACCTGGTTTATGTACTATCGGGTACAGGCCGGCTATCCTGCTTCGATGCTTCAAACGGCTCAGCAGTATGGAGTGTAAATGTGGACGCCGATTATGAAGGGGAATGGCATATCTGGGGCGTATCGGAAAGCCCCCTGATTGTTGACAATCTGGTTATATGTTCGCCTGGAGGGAATAAAACCTCGGTGGTAGCATTCGATAAAAAAACGGGAAAAGAAATCTGGCGCACGCATTCGGTCGGAGGTCCCCGCTCGTATGTATCGCCTACGGTTTACGAATACAACGGCAACCGCTGGATACTGGCTGCAACCGGTACGCATTTAATTGCCATTCAACCAATTAACGGTGAGGTTATTTGGAGTTACAATTATTTTGCAGCAAAAGAATGGGATCAGACTGGATTAATATGGGCCAATACCCCACTTTGGTACCGCGATCAGTTTTACATCTCGAAAGGTTACGATTTTCCTTCAAAAATGCTGAAATTAAATGCCGACGGCAAATCGGTTTCCGAAAAATTTACCAACGAGGTACTCGATAACCATCACCACGGTTTGGTTCTGGTCGACGGATATGTGTATGCCTCGAACTGGATCAACAACGGCAAAGGAAACTGGGTATGCATGGATTGGATTACCGGCGAAATAAAATGGGAAACCGAATGGGAAAACAAGGGGGCCATAGTGTATGCCGATGGTTTGCTTTACATATACGAAGAACGTCGGGGAAATGTGGCCATCGTAAAGCCAAATCCCGAAAAATTCGACCTGGTCAGTTCATTTCGGATTACCGAAGGGACCGGCCCACACTGGGCACATCCGTTTATCGGAGATGGCAAACTGTTTATCCGACATGGCGATGTACTGATGGTTTATAACCTGAGCAATACTTAATCTGGATTACTGTATCACCATAAAACAACAAAAATGCATGATATCAGAAATTTCTTACTGGTTATCGCCCTTTTACTGAACACAAACTGTTTGTCGGCCCAGATAACCGCCCAATGGCGTGGGCCCGAACGCGACGGCAAATACACTTGCACAGGTTTACTGAAAAAATGGCCCGAAGAGGGGCCAAAATTGGTTTTATCGTTGCGCCAGATTGGTAAAGGATATTCGCAACCGGTTGTTTATAACAACAAAATCTATGTAACCGGGATGAAAAACGAAACCACCGACGTGCTTTCAGCATTCGATATGCAAGGAAACCTTCTGTGGGAGCAGGGCTACGGGCCTGCATGGGACCGAAGCTACCCTGAAACGCGGTCCACACCTACCATCGAAAACGGCAGGGTTTACCTTATAGGCGGACAGGGTATGGTATCGTGCCTCGATGCCGAAACCGGTAAAATTATCTGGCAAAAAGACGCCCACTCAAAATACAAGGGCGAATTTCACCGATGGGGCGTATCAGAATCGGTGCTGATTTTCGACGATGCGGCATTTTATACCACAGGTGGCGAAGAAACTACAGTGATCGCCATCAACAAGAATGATGGTTCGCTCATCTGGAAATCGGAAAGTATCGGTGGCGAACGGGCTTATGCTTCGCCTTTGCTCATCCGGAGGGGCGGATTGAATATTATCCTGGCACAAACGGCAAACCACCTGATCGGC
This sequence comes from uncultured Prolixibacteraceae bacterium, assembly GCA_964565015.1. Taxonomy (GTDB): domain Bacteria; phylum Bacteroidota; class Bacteroidia; order Bacteroidales; family Prolixibacteraceae; genus UBA1413. Next base: position 2,100 of record CAZMDP010000199.1, read on the forward strand.
GTTAATGCAGCAAACGGCGAAATATTGTGGGACTACGATATGACACCGCTTCACCAGGGACGACAGGGAAGCGGTGCACACAACAATACTCCGTTATACAAAAACGGTGAAATATTCGTAACAAACGGTTACGACCGGCTTGCCGTTATGTTTTCCCTTTCGGAAGATGGCCGTTCGATAAATGTAAAATGGAAAAATGATGTGCTCGATGTGCATCATGGCGGCGTGGTCGAAGTTGACGGAAATATCTATGGTGCAAACTGGATCAATAATTCAAAGGGTAACTGGGCATCCATCAGGTGGGATGATGGAAAAACCAACTGGGAAACCGAATGGCACACCAAAGGATCGATTGTGTATGCCGATGGAATGTTGTACCTATATGAAGAACGCAGCGGAAATGTAGCCCTTGTTAGGCCCGATCCTTCACGAATGGATATTGTCAGTACCTTTCAGATGCGCGATGGCGAAGGCCCTCACTGGGCGCATCCTTCGGTGTACAACCGACTTCTTTTTATCAGGCACGGCGAAGTAGTGAATATTTATGATATCGGGGCGGGTAATTAATTGGTAAATCCTGCACACCAAAAGGTTTAATGAATAATTTTGTATGGATAATCGGAAACCGGATATGAAACCCGATAGGCTAATTAAATACACCACTTGGTCGCTTATTCTACTTGGGATAATTTCATTGGCCTGGTGGTTGGGCAAAGACCCTACCAGGGGCTTTACCGAAAGCGTTCCCGGGCTCGATAACCGTGGAAAGGGATTCGGAGCCGATGAAGAGGTTTTAATCGGGGAATTATTCGATCAGTACGCTGCTGATTATGCGGAACTAAACGAAACCTGGCCGCGCTTTCGGGGTGAGTTATTCGATAATATCGTACGTTCATCCATACCGTTAAAAGATAAATTCGGCCCAACCGGACCTGAAGTATTGTGGTCGGTCGAACTTGGCGAAGGCCATTCGGGTGCTGCAATATGGAAAGGACTCGTATATGTACTCGATTACGATGAAGATGAACGGGCCGATTACCTGCGATGTTTCTCCCTGATTACCGGAAAAGAGCTGTGGCGCAGGGGTTACCATGTGGCCATCAAGCGCAATCACGGCATGTCGAGGACGGTTCCGGCCGTTACCGAAGATTACATCCTGACCATAGGGCCGCGTTGCCATGTTATGGCGTTATCGCGTCAGAACGGCGATTTTCTTTGGGGCATCGATATCGAAAAGGAATACGAATCGGAAGTTCCGCTATGGTATACCGGGCAATGTCCGCTGATCGACGGGAATATTGCGGTTCTGGCCACCGGAGGGAAAGCCCTGATGATTGGCGTCGATATGGCCACCGGCCAGAAAATATGGGAAACGCCCAACCCTAACGGATGGAAAATGTCGCACTCATCCGTTATCCCATTCACTTTCGGCGGACGCAAAATGTACGTTTACAGTGCAATTGGCGCCCTGGTTGGAATTGCGGCCGACGGCGACGATGCCGGCTCAATACTTTGGGAAGTTCCCCAATGGAACAAATCGGTGGTTGCCCCTTCGCCGGTTTGCCTGCCCGACGGGAAAATCTTCATTACGGCAGGTTACGGCGCCGGCGCAATGATGGTTCAGCTTAAAGCTAACAACGGCACTTTTGCGGCTGATATTTTGTCGGATTATACCCCGCGCGACGGGCTTGCCAGTGAACAACAGACGCCAATACTCTGGAACGGACATTTATTCGGCATCATGCCCAAAGACGGGGGCACCTTGCGTAACCAACTGGTATGCGTTCACCCTTCCGATACCAGGAAAGTTGTCTGGTCGAGTGGCCCCGACAAACGGTTTGGTTTGGGGCCTTACATCCTGGCCGACAATAAAATGTACCTCTGGAACGATGACGGAACATTGTTCATTCTGCAGCCTTCTCTCAGCGGATATATCGAACTTGACCAGGCAAGGGTAATTGCCGACGGGCACGATGCATGGGCACCCATAGCCGTTGCCGATGGGTATATGGTAGTCAGGGATTCGAAAACCATGGTATGTATCAACATGAGAAAATAATCGGTATAAAATGAATAAGAAAGCCATATCAATTTTTCTGGTTGCGCTGGCCATTATCATTGTGGCTGTAATTGCCGGTGACTTTGCCCGCAACAAACCGGGCAAAAGGCCATCCAGTCCATATTTGTATGATATTTCGGGGGTTAAAGAAGTAGCAGAAGAACAGATCATTTACCGCGAAACCCGGAACTTCAGGTTAAAAATGGAAGAACCTAAAGGGATTTCGTTTTTTGACCACAGGTTATTTGTGGTTGGCGACCACAACCTTCAAATCATTGGGATGCAGGGCAACCTTGTCCTTGATGCGCCCCTGCCAAAAATGCCAATATCGGTAACGGCCAACCCCGATTATATATTTGTAACCACCCAGAATACGGTACTTCAACTCGACCATTCGGGCAATCTTGTTCATGAGTGGAATGATTTTTACCCGAACTCACTCCTCTCGTCGGTTTCGGTATTCGAAGACAAAGTATTTGTAGCCGATGCAGGCCGGAGAAGCGTTTCGCGGTTTGACCTCACGGGCAAAAAAGAGCTCGAATTTGAAGGCAAGGCAACCGATGATGCGCTGCATGGTTTTATTGTACCATCGGGCAATTTCGACCTGGCCGTAAACGAATTTGGCGACCTTTGGGTGGTTAACCCGGGTAAGCATGCCCTCGAAAACTATACTTTCGACGGGAACCTGCGCGGCTATTGGACAGCAAATTTTTCGGACGTAAAAGGATTTTCGGGATGTTGTAACCCTGCGCATATCGCTTTTCTGCCCGGAGGAAATTTTATAACCAG
>CAZMDP010000200.1:0-4942 GCA_964565015.1 uncultured Prolixibacteraceae bacterium
CGACATAGCCTTATCGTAAGCCTCAAAAGCTTCGGCATACTGACGGTTTTTCATAGCCTCGTTGGCCTTATTAATAAGTTCGGCGGCATCCTGCGAAAATGCCGCAAATGAAAGCAAGGCGGCTACAAATACTAACAAATACTTTTTCATATTATTCCTTTTTTAGTTTATTAATTTTTCTTCCTGACCCGTAATAAAATGAATATAAGCCTCAAAAATAGGATTATCAATCTAAAATTCAAAGATTATTTTGTTTTAACTTGTTAAAAAATAAACACAATTACAGAAGTCAAAAAAAGTGCCAGAATTAAAAAAATAATTTCACTAATCTGATAAACCTTTGATTAATTGTCGTTTAAAGGTTATGGATCGAGCAACGATGGATTGGTATAATTAATTATCTCCCTGATCATTCTGATGTTGGTCTGTGCATAGGTAAGACCAGGATCAAATTCGAGGGCTCGCGATAAGGAATTTAACGCATCTCCCCATTGTTGGCGTTTTTGAAAAATAAGCCCTTTCAAATACCAGAAAAGTGAATGTTCAACTGGTAATGTATCAGCAATCTTTTCTGCTTCAACAAGATTCCCGTTTGAGAGATTATTCTTTATGGATTGAAAAGCATTGTGTAATTTACGAATATCGGGATTTGTGGCCAAAAGGAGGCCCGCAATCTGTTTTGAGCTATCGGCAACCAGCTTTACAGAGGTTTGCATAGCCTTTTCGAGCGTAATTGGTCCATTTACGATAGTGAAAACAGCATCGAAAATTTTACTGGCATCAGCTTCGTAAGATCCCGATAATGCTATCACAGGTTTATTCTGTTGTTTTGCTTTCATTGCCAAAGCTACAGGTCCTTTAAGGGATAAGCTCTGACTGTCGGTCTTACCTTCGCCGGTTATTACCATATCGGCCCAAGTGAGATGTTTATGAAGCCCAATGAAATCGAAAATTGCATCGGCGCCTGGTGTGAGTTTTGCATTCATCAGTGCTACCAATCCGGATGAGAGGCCGCCGGCAGCCCCCATTCCTTCGATATTCCGGATATTTATGCCAGAGATTTTTTCGAGGAAGCCCACCCAACACGATAACCGGTTTTCCAATCTTTCAACCATTTCCGGGTCGGCACCTTTCTGCGGACCGAAAACCCTTGCTGCACCATTTTCCCCTAAAATAGGATTGTTTACATCACAAAATATAATTATTTCAATATCTGAATTTAGATCAGTCGGGTATTCAAACCGTTCAATCATATCGATCGAAACGGGCTTACCCGGAAGTTTATACCCTTCTTTATCGAAGAAAGTAAAACCTAAAGCATCGAGCATACCTATACCGCCGTCGACGGTTGCGCTACCACCAATACCCAGCAGGATACGTGTGCAACCCAATTCTATAGCCCTCCTGATTAATTGCCCGGTCCCAAAAGTTGTGGCTTTTTCCGGATTTAGTTCGTTGGGAGCCAAAAGCCTCAGCCCCGAAGCCGATGCCATTTCGATAATAGCCGTATCGCCCGAAATGCCTAACGATGCTTCTATCGGCCGTCCTAAAGGATCGAGTACATTTACGGTATAATTCTTCGCATTCAGGGCTTCGCAAAGCACCAATCCGGTATGATCGCCTCCATCGGCAATTGGTAATTTCCGAACATTAAAAACCGGAGAAACATTTCGAAAACCCTTTTCGATTTCAGCGGCAAAATCAGGAGCGCTCAGGCTACCTTTCATCGAATTTGGTGCTACTAGAATATTCATGATGAGATCATTACTTAAAATCAGGTCTCGCCGCGGGTAACCGATTCGATACCTTTTATGTTCCTTAATTTATGGATTAAAAAATCGAGGTGCTCAACACTATGAACCAGGACTTTAAGTACACCCCTGAATTCTCCTTTCTCCGATTCGACATTAATGGCCCGCATCTGAACCCCGAAATCTTTGGCGATTACATGCGAAATTTCTGAAACTATTCCCAGATTATCCAACCCTGTTATGTAAAGGGTTGTCAGGAAAGAACTGCGGCTGGTAGTTTCCCTCCATTTTGTTTTAATGACCCGGTATGGAAAACGGTCGATCATCTGTGGCGCATTAGGACAACTTATCCGGTGTATTTTTATTCCTTCTTTGATGGTAACAAATCCGAAAATTTCATCACCAAAAACCGGATTGCAACAAGGCGCTAGTTTGTAATTTACATTACTGAGGTGGTTATCGATAATCAAGTAGTCGTCGCCCGAATCAATAGGTAAATCTTTTACAGAATCGGCCGGTAGTATTTCTTCAAGTCGCGATTTTATATTCTGCTTATCCTCTTCTTTCAGAATTGCCTTTATATCGAGCGTATCTATTTTACCGGTCGATACCTGAATATATAGTTCTGCCGAAGTTTTAAAATTATAATGTTTTAACAGCTTTCTGATTACCTCATCGGAGAGCTCGAGTTTCCAGTTTTTAAATTTCCTGGATAACATCTCTTTTCCGTTTGCAGCTTCCCGTTTCTGGGCTTCATTCAGGCTGGCTTTAATCCTGTTCTTTGCTTTCGAAGTAACTACAAAATCGAGCCAGTCTGATTTTGGCCGCTGATTATTCGATGTTTCAATCGAAATGGTATCACCATTTTTCAATCGGTGCCTTATGGATACCTTTCGATCGTTCACCTTTCCGCCAACGCACTTGTCGCCGAGGTCGGAATGTATTTCGTAGGCAAAATCGAGGATGGTTGCCCCCGAAGGGAGTTTCTTCAAGTCGCCTTTGGGTGTAAACACAAAGATTTCGTCGCTGTAAACAGTTTTTCGGAATTCATCGATAAAATCGACCACGTTTACTTCGGGATTCTCAAGAATTTCCCTTATGCCGGTCAACCATGCGTCGAGATCGCTGGCGCTTTTGCCCCCTTTATATTTCCAATGTGCAGCCACCCCTTTTTCGGCAACTTCATCCATCCTCCGTGTGCGGATCTGTACTTCGACCCATTTTTTATGGGGACCCATAACCGTTGTATGGAGCGATTCGTAACCATTCGATTTGGGAATGGTGATCCAGTCGCGCAAACGTTCAGGGTTTGTCTGGTATTCATCGGTAATTATGGAATAAACCGTCCAGCAATCGGCTTTTTCATCCTTTGGTTCCGAATCGAGGATAATCCGAATGGCAAACAAATCGTATACCTCATCAAACGAAACCTTTTGCTTCTGCATTTTGTTCCAGATTGAAAAAACCGATTTGGTCCGGGCTTTCATATCGAAACGGAACCCTCGCGAACGCAGTTTTTCTTCGATGGGTTTAACAAATTCGGCAACAAATTTCGACCGTTCATCTTCCGTTTCGGCAAGTTTCGCCATTACTTCTGACCAGGATGCAGGTTTTGCATATTTAAGGTAAAGATCCTGCAGTTCGGAATTAATTTTATATAACCCTAAACGGTGGGCGAGCGGTGCATATAGGTGCTGGGTTTCGGTGGCCACATTCATCATATTTGGAACCGGATAATTATCGAAATTGCGCATAACCTGCAAACGGTCGGCAATTTTCAGCAATATTACCCTAACATCGCCCGCAAGGGCAAGCATAAGCATCCTGTAGTTTTCCGAATGGATCTCAACAGTGTCGGTACCTAATGCATTTATTTTGGCCATTCCCTCTAGAATTCTGGCCACCGTGGGCCCAAAATCCTTTTTAATCTGATCCTCAATCCTTTTTTTGTCTGGGGTATGATACATTACATTATGCAAGAGGGCTGAAACAACAGAGTCGGCTTCAAGGCCAATTTCGTCAACTATAACAGATGCAACGCCCAACGAATGCATCAAGACAGATTCACCCGAAGCGAAGGTCTGGTTGCCAAGAACATTTTTGGCAAATTCCCATGCTTTATATATTTCAAGCTGGTTTTGCTCGCTGTAAAGCAGTTTTATACGTTCATAAAACTGCAAGAAATATTCTTCGGGTAATTGATGATCCATGTGGCGAAAATAAAAAAAGGCTGCCAAAATTGGCAGCCTTATGCTTTAAAGTTATTTTTTTGTTATTCGGCTGCCGCCTGAGTCTCGTCAACAAAAACGCGGGTGCGCATTTCACGGTCGAGCATGAAAATACCATTGCCCTGACCATTGATCAATTTCAACGTATCGAGAATTTCGGTTGCATTGGCTTCTTCTTCAACCTGTTCGTCAACAAACCATTTCAAAAAGCTTACTGTGGCATGATCGCTTTCGGCTATAGCCACATCCATAATTTTATTGATACGTTCGGTTACATGCTGCTCGTGTGCCAATGTTTTTTCAAAAACATCAATGATTCCATTGAATTCGGTTTCAACCTGTTCGATTGCCTTAAGGATTACCCTGCCACCCCTTTCGTTCACATAATTGAAAAACTTGTTGGCATGGGTCAGCTCCTCCTGATACTGAATGTACATCCAATTGGCAAATCCGGGTAATCCCAAATCATAAAAGTATGCTGACATTGAAAGGTACAGAAATGCCGAATATTGTTCAGCATTGATCTGGTCGTTTATTGCATTTAAAACTTTCTCTTTTAACATGGTAGTATTTTTTAGAATTATTATGGTCAAAATTACGAATTAATTTTGACCTAATATCTTTCACATGAAAGTTTAACAGAAATTTAAATTAGAATTATTCTAATTTAATTGTTAATGTGCCTCTCTTTTTCCCTTCACCCAAATATTGAGAATAATGAATGCAATTATCAGGATGAAAGGCAATGCAGCCATATTTCGAAGGGTTATTTCGGGCCCCGAAGTTTCGATTGATTTACCCATAATCGGAAGGATCATTGATGTTGCAACAAAGCCAGCACCGCCGAGGATTGACATTCCCAACGCACCGGTTTTGGGGATATATTCCGAAGCTACCCCAATCATGGTTGGCCAGAAGTAACAAACCCCAATTGCAAAAACAGCAGCTGCAAGTAAAGTCATT
>CAZMDP010000201.1:0-4942 GCA_964565015.1 uncultured Prolixibacteraceae bacterium
CTTTCGGCCATTATCCTGAGTGTCCTTCTATTCAGGTTCAACCTCGAAAGCAGGTCGGGCCAAACAGGAACCCTGATGCAAATCGGGTTTTCGGACCGGCAGATTCTCCGGATATTTTTGACTGAAGCGTTTTTTATGGCCTCAATCGGAATTTTAGCCGGAGTATTGCTCGGTATGGCCTACACCCGGCTGGTGTTTTCTTTTCTGAATACTTTGTGGTGGGATATTGTACGCACCAATGTTTTGTTTATCCGGATCGAACCCATAACCCTGTTTTTGGGGGCAATCATCAGCCTGATTGTGGTTATGGCAGCAATTTTTTTTCCTGCAACCCGCTTCCTGAAACAACAAGTTGCCCACCTGCAACGAAAAGAAATAGGGCCGCAGAAACCTTTTATCCGAATGCTGAAGAAAACGGGGATGTATGTGCTGCCGTTGTTTTCCATTACATTGATTATATGGCAGTTGATATCCGGCGAAGCACAAAATCCGGCTATTTTCTTTTTGGCAGGTGGTTTATTATTGCCCGGTTTGCTTTTATGGGCCGAACAATCGATCGGAACATCACAGGGTACATCGGACCATCCGATAACCATTGAAGGCCTGGCCAACCGAAACCTCACCCGGAATAAAAGCCGTTCGCTTTCCATCATTGTACTCTTTGCCCTTGGGGCTTTTCTGGTGGTTTCGACCGGTGCAAACCGCCAGGATATGTTTTCGGGTGCCGAAAAACCAACATCGGGCGCAGGTGGCTTCCATTTTTTTGCCGAAACCTCGGTTCCTGTTCTTTTTGACCTGAATGACCCGGCACGGAGGATTTCAGAAGGCCTCCCCGACGATTTTACTGCAGTACAGTTTCACAGGGTCGAGGGCGACGATGCCAGTTGCCTCAACCTGAACCGTATAGCCAACCCCGCCATTCTGGGCGTCGATCCAGCGATGCTTTCGGGGCGGTTTTCGTTTGTTACGCGCACTCCCGAACTGGATGGACCCGACCCCTGGCTCTCGCTTGAAAAAACTTTGGAAGATGGCCTGGTACCAGCTATTGCCGACCAGACGGTAATTCAGTGGGGGCTCGGACTTAAAGTGGGCGATATACTGTTGTACCAGAATGAAACCGGCGATACGCTGAAACTTAAACTGATCGGCGGTTTGGCGCCTTCAATTTTTCAGGGTTATGTTATTATTGCCAACAGCCATTTTCTGAAGCATTATCCTACCCACAGCGGTTCTTCCGTTTTTCTGATCGATACTTCAGACGAAGACCCAACCGAAACCGGAAACAGCCTGCAAAACACTTTCCGCGATTTTGGATGGGAAATGACCCCAGCCCCTCAGCGGTTGGCGCAGTTTTATTCGGTTACCAATACCTATCTGGCCATCTTCCTCGCATTGGGCGCTTTAGGCCTGGCACTCGGTACCATTGGCCTTGCACTGGTATTGGCACGTTCGGTTATCGAGCGGAAACGCGAACTCGCCATATTACAGGCCGTAGGTTTCCGAAAACAAACCATAACCCGTATGCTTGTGCTGGAATACGCCCGTTTGCTGATTACCGGGGTCGGTTTTGGCACCCTGGCAGCCGTAGCCGCAACATTGCCCGCTTTTTTTTCTGAAAACACCGATATTTCGTTTGGCACCATTATGCTGGTTATTGTGCTGATTCTTTCCAACGGCCTTTTCTGGATATATTTCATTTCATGGAAAATGATAAAACCGGTTGAACTCACCCGGGCTTTGAGGGATGAATAGGGGTGAAATTGTAGCGCAGATTGCCGGGCCGTACCATGATTTTAGGGGTTATAAAGGATATTGATTAGTAAAGCACTACAAATGCCAAACAACCCGCCAAATGTTGCCTAAAAGGAGCATTACAGGGATAGACCTTAAAAACCTTATTTCAGATTTATACTTTATTAATTTGGCAATCCACAGCATCTTACCAGACCTTATTACCTTATTCGGTTTGCAGTTTCATGGTAATGAGGAGGATGTGAAGTACTTATCCAATTCAGGTTACCCGGTGTATAAAAATTATCCGATTTCTAATCTACAACGAACTATATAACAAATTTGGCATAATAGCTGCCCCACAGGGGCATTATAGCGATAGAAAAAACACACAGCACGAGGAACCCCCTGAGGGTGCAATTTTTTTCTACAATGGGTTCGCATGACCGATTTTTATTCCGCACCTTATGCGGCGGGTGAGCTAAAATCGACCTTAGATACTTTCGCTATTGGCCACCTACGGTGTCAAGGTAATATTTAATTGGAAAAATATGTTCTTCAAATCCCTTTCCACTTTTTATTACTCAATAACTTTGATTTTTTCGGTGCCGGCAATGATAAACGAAGACGTTGTCAGGTGCGAAATGATAGTTTGCCAGTGATTTTGAAAATATTGATGCAAAAATGATAAGGAAAAATTGCCGAATTGAAAATATATCACTTTAGGGCTTTTTTCATTAAGAAGGAATAGATTATAAAAATCGGTATCTCTTGTAACTATTACCATCTTGTTATTCAAGGCATACTCCCAGATCATTTTATCTGTCATGCGAGGGTTGATATCTACTATATGGATAAAATTTGGACTTTTGAAAAAGCGAAAGTTTTTTGGAAGATTAACGTCAATTAAAAAGGTATATTCATCAGCTGGCCTTAAGTTCATAATCGATTATGGTTTTGTCGGCAATTTTACTGGCGTATTCAAGACAGGCAAAAATATCTTTTTCTTCAAGGATTGGATATGCTTTCAGAATTTCAGGAATACTTTCACCAGCCGAAAGAAGGCCTAAAACTGTTGAAACTGTAATTCGCATTCCCCTGATAATCGGTTTTCCGTTACAGATTTCAGGATCGGTCTTAATTCTGTTAATCAGCTCTTCCATTGCACATGTTTTCATACAAAAATAGCAATTATTATAGTATATTCTAACACTTTGGTGTATGAACTGGTAATCAGCCATGTTTAGGAAAAAACGAAGTATTATCATAGTACACTTAATGTTCGTGACCTCCAAATAATTTTAACTGTATATATTCGCATGACCGATTTTTATTCTCATCCTATGGGGCGGGTAGGCTGTAATGAATTCTGAATGCTATGGCTATTGGCACCTGCGGGGGCTGAGTTCAAAGGGAAGAAAAGATATTACAGCTACATAGAATTCTTTTAAATAAGGCCCTCACCCACAAAAAATGATTTTTTTCCTTCAAATATAAACATCGAAATATGTAGATTTGCCGCTTTACTGGTTTAGTATGGAGTTGTTGAGGCATGCCGGTATCGTAAAACAAGTAACCCCAACTTCGCTGATTGTGTCAATTGTCAATCAATCAGCCTGTTCGGGTTGTCATGCTAAAGGATCGTGTACCGTTGCCGATGTTCAGGAGAAAGATATCGAAATTACCAGGTTCAGCAAAAATTATTCACCCGGATCGATGGTTACGGTAATTTTCCGCGAATCTCTGGGATTCAAAGCCTTGTTTCTGGGTTATATCCTACCTTTCCTGATTTTAATGGCCACTCTTGTTGCTGTAATCGAAATTACCGGGAACGAAATTACCGGGGCATTTATAGCCCTTGCCACCCTTGTACCCTATTATCTGATATTGTATTTATTGAAAGACAAGCTGAAAAAAGCATTTACATTTGAATTGGAGGAAACCAACTGATATGAACATGACAATTATTTACACCGTCATTACTCTTGGAGCCATCGGATCGTCGGCAGCGGTGATCCTTTACTTCGTTGCCCAGAAATTCAAAGTGTACGAAGACCCGCGCATCGACGAGGTTGAACAGGCCCTTCCCGGCGCTAATTGCGGGGGTTGTGGTTTTGCCGGATGCCGTGCTTTTGCCGATGCCTGTGTTAAGGAAGGCGATCTGAGCGACCTCTATTGCCCTGTCGGCGGAAACGATTGTATGGCAGGGGTAGCCAAAATTTTAGGGCTCGAAGCGGTTAAAAAAGACCCGCGTGTTGCCGTTCTCAGGTGTAACGGCACCTGTGAGTACAGGCCAAAAGTGAACCATTACGACGGCGCTGCCACGTGTGCCATCATCCATGCTACCTACAGCGGCGAAACCAATTGCCAGTATGGTTGCCTTGGCTGTGGCGATTGCTGCAACGTCTGCGATTTCGATGCCCTGCACATGGACCCGGTAACCGGCCTTCCGGTCGTTGACGAAGACAAATGCACCGCTTGTGGCGCCTGTGTGCGCGAATGTCCGAAAGACCTTTTCGAACTTCGGAAAAAACTTCCGAAACACCGTAAAATTTATGTGGCCTGCCGCAACCAGGACAAAGGACCGGTAAACAAAAAAGCGTGTGCAGTAGCCTGTATCGGTTGCAGCAAGTGTTTCAAGGAATGTGCCTACGATGCCATTACCATCAGCAACAACCTTGCCTTTATCGATTCCGACAAATGTAAGTTCTGCCGTAAGTGCGTTCCGGTTTGTCCAACCAATGCCATTATCGAAACCGGGTTTCCACCCCGCAAGGTAAAACCCGAAGAAACCGAAGAAAAACCAACTGTCAATTCATAAAACCAGACCATCGTGTTAAAAACATTCTCAAAAGGAGGGGTACATCCTCCCGAAAATAAACTATCTGCAGGGAAGGCCATTCAGGAAATGGAATTGCCAAAAACAGTATATATTCCTGTGGCACAACACATTGGAGCGCCTTCGGCGCCTGTGGTAAAAAAGGGCGATACGGTTAAAGCCGGCCAGTTGATCTCGAAAAGTGCCGGTTTTGTATCGGCCAATATCCATTCACCTGTTTCGGGAACCGTTGCCAAAGTTGACCTTATTCCCGATACATTCGGCTATCCTCGAATGGGGACTGTCATCAATGTTGATGCCGACGAATGGTTGGAACCGATCGACCGGTCGCCCGACCTGGTAAAAGAGTGTAACCTTACGGGGCAGGAAATC
>CAZMDP010000202.1:0-4941 GCA_964565015.1 uncultured Prolixibacteraceae bacterium
TTCAGAGGATTTTTGGCGAGAATTATCCAACATGAATACGACCACCTTGAGGGGATCATGTTCATTGACTACCTGTCGACGCTGCGGAGGAAAATATTAAGGGGAAAACTATCCAATATTTCGAAGGGGAAAGTTCAGCCACATTATAAAATAAAGGCTCCACTACGCTGATTGACAGAGTTTTTTAATATATTTAGCCCTTTTATAACACACGAAATCGAATGCTCGAGGATTTCCTTCAACGGACACCCTTTTTCCGGGTAGCAGTGCCATTTGCAGCCGGAATTGCTTTGTCAGGGGCTTTTCGAATGCTGCCGTCAAATTATATTATGGCGGTTATGTTAATCTTATTCCTGATTTCTTTCGGGGTTGCATTAAAAGGTGGTTTTCGCAGAAATCAAATATCCGGAGCGGTGTTTAATCTGTTTTTTCTTTTTGCGGGAGTAACAATCCATAGGTTGCATAACACCGGACCACATTTTCGCGAATCTGATGCACATTTCGCTACGTTGCTCGAAACGCCCGATGAACGGCCAAAATCACTCCGTGCGGAGGTAATGATAGATTATTCGAAGGTTGGCGATACCCTGCTAAAAACAAACGAGAACATCATCGTATATTTTGGTAAGAATGACTCCTCAACGTTGCTCAGGGCGGGCGACCAGATAATATTTTTCAGGGATCCGCAGTTAATAATAAATGACAGGAACCCTTATGCGTTTGATTATAAGGGTTATATGAACCGGCGCGGGATTAACCGACAGGTTTGGCTACCTGATGGCAGCTGGATAAAAACAGGTAATAATCAAAATACCGGTGTTAGGGTTTTGGCCGAACGAATAAGGAACCATTTGCTGGAAATTTATCGAAAGAATGGACTTAGCGGTGATGAATATGCTATTCTTTCGGCTCTTACACTGGGATACCGTAAATCGCTCGATCCTGAAGTGAAGCAAACATTTGCCAATTCGGGGGCTATGCATGTTTTAGCCGTTTCGGGCTTGCATGTTGGTATTATATTTCTGGCTTTCAGGTTGATATTTTCGTTTATGAAAAGGTCAAGGTGGGGGAGGCTTAGCTATATTTTGCTTGCAATTATCTTACTTTGGAGCTATGCTTTTATAACCGGATTATCGCCGTCGGTGCAAAGGGCTGCATTTATGTTTTCGCTGGTGCAGATCGGCGATGGATTACGCAGGCCGGTCAATATATACAATACATTGGCTGCATCGGCAATGATCCTTTTACTGATGAACCCCTCGATGCTTTTTGAGGTTGGGTTTCAATTATCCTATTCGGCCGTTTTTGCCATTGTATATTTCCAACCGAAGCTTGAGAAACTGATTGATTTAAAGCATAAACTCTCACAAAAGGTTTGGAGCCTGTTTACAGTATCGGTTGCTGCCCAGATTGGCACGTTTGCAATTTCAGCCTTTTATTTTAAGCAATTTCCGGTTTGGTTCTGGGTAACAAATTTTCTGGTCATTCCAGCTGCTTTTTTATTGATTGTTTTTGCTGCAACTATTCTTTTATTATCGCCTTTTCCAATGCTATCGGCATTATTTGCAAAAATTACTGCCAAATTGGTAAGTTTGGTTTATTCCGGATTAAAGCTTATAGAACAATTACCGTATGCGGTTTATACCGGTTTTAACTTTAATCGGGTTTCGTTAATACTTGCTATTTCCATAATACTGATATTGGTATTGTTTATTGAATCGAAGCGGAAGGGTTTTTTATTTTTGGGAATGGCCCTGATTGCCTTTATTCTTTTGAATTCAACAATGATGAGGTATCATCAAAACAGCAGAAAAGAACTGATTGTGTATGACTACAAAGAGCCTTTGATCCATTTAATATATGGCCGTAAAAATTATGTTTTAATCCCTGATGGATCAGCTTCCGAGGAATTTGAGAACCGCGCGGTTGAAAATGTTGTAAAAGCAATGAATTTGGAACAACCGGTTAAAATTGTTTCAGGATCGTCTTATGAAGATAGCTATCTTTTAAAATCAGGCAATTTTGTTTGCTTTTCCGGAAAATTGATTGTAACCAGCACGGTAAATGAAGAATTAAAAGGTTTTGATTTTGATTATATAATTGACTTTGGAAGACCCGATCGAATGACGGTACTTAACGAAAAAGCAACGTTTATTTTATACTCTCCAAATCATTGGCCAATTGCAGGGAATATTTATTCAATAGCGAATTCAGGCGCTTTCAGAACTCAACTCAAATAAACTCAATCTGTGGCAGTTGATATTAACCTGATTGCACCGAGTACAATTTCGGTCTTTGCCCTGCTTTTTTAATTACATGGTATTGGTTTTATGTGTTATTTTGCAATGTTTTTTACTTACACGTATGAAAGTAGTAATTGCAGGTGCCGGAGAGGTTGGAACCCACCTGGCCAGGATGTTGAGCCGGGAGAATCATGACATCGTTTTATTGGATGATGATCCCGAAAAATTGATTCAAATCAGCCGTGAAGTTGATTTACTTACCGTAACCGGTTCAGCTCACTCTTTCAGCGACCTGAAGCAGACAGGACTCAATAAAGCCGACCTTTTTATTGCTGTAACACCTTCGGAAGAACGAAACGTACTGGCATGCAGCATGGCCAATTACCTTGGGGTAGGCCGGACCATTGCAAGGATAAACAACTCTGAGTATCTACAGGAACGATACCGTGAAAAACTCAGAAACATGGGGATTCACGAATTGATTTACCCTGAAAGCCTTGCGGCAAAAGAAATTGTGTCTTCGGTAAAATTAACCGGTACCCGGCAAATGATTGAGTTTTCAGGAGGTAAATTAATTTTATTGGCCATAAAAATCTGGAGTAATGCCCCCATTGTAAATCACACGCTCGAAGAATTGTCACTGCGAATAAAAGATATTGTAGCAGTAGCCATTAAGCGTGGAAAAGAAACAATCATACCTCAGGGTAAAGATTACATCCGTAATGGCGATATCGTATTTTTTGTAACCAACCGTTCGGCACAGCACATGGTTTTCGAACTTGCCGGAAAAGAGCTGTATGAGATAAAAAATATAATGTTCCTTGGGGGAAGCCGTATTGCCCAGAAAACCATCGAGAAACTGGGTGACCAATACCGGATAAAGGTTATTGAAGAAGATAAAGAAAGGTGTGAACGACTGGCCGACCGTTTTGAGAATATTCTGGTAATCAACGGCGATGGACGCAACATGGACCTGCTAAAAGAAGAAGGCCTTGAGAAAATGGATGCTTTCATTGCCACTACAGGGAGCTCTGAGATAAATATGTTATCGTGCCACCTTGCAAAATCGTTCGGAATAAAACGTACAGTGGCCGAAGTCGAAAATTTTGCTTTCATGGGAATTGCCGAGGGGATGGATATCGGAACGCTAATCAACAAGAAACTTATTGCAGCAAGTTATATCTATCGGTTTACCCTGAATGCCGAAATCTCGACGGTGAAATGCCTGACGGCATCAGATGCCGAGGTATTTGAATTTGTTGCCAAACCTGGAGCCCGCATAACCCAGAAGCAGGTAAAAGACCTCGATTTTCCACAGGAAGCAAAAATCGGAGGAGTGGTCAGGGATAATCAGGGATTTATAGCTGATGGCAGCACTCAAATAGTTGAAGGTGATAAAGTAGTTGTATTTACTTTGCCATCCGGAATAAAAAAGCTTGAAAAATTCTTCAAGTAAAAGAAAACCAGAAACCGGCATGAATCTGAAAATTATCCTCAGGGTTTTGGGGTTGCTGTTGATAGTCGAAGGCATTTCGATGCTTATTGCATTAGCTGTAGCATTGCATTATAACGAGGGCGATGCACCGGCATTTCTATATTCTTCATTGATTTGCTTTGCTCCCGGTTTGGCAGCTATTGCATTTACATCCAATGCTTCGCGAAATATTTCAAAGCGGGAAGGATTTCTTACGGTCACTTTGGTTTGGATCGTATTTTCATTTTTCGGAAGTTTGCCCTATATCCTCAGTGGGGCAATTCCCGATTATACCAACGCATTTTTTGAAACCATGTCGGGATTTACCACGACTGGCTCCTCGATACTTGAAAACATTGAAGAAATGCCCCATGGAATCCTTTTCTGGAGGAGCCTCACCCAATGGCTCGGTGGTATGGGAATCATTGTTTTGACACTCTCGGTTATGCCTATTTTCGGGATTGGGGGAATGCAGTTGTTTATAGCAGAGGTACCCGGACCAGCCCCCGATAAAATCAGTCCTAAAATTCATCAGACCGCCCGTATGTTATGGGCAATCTATCTTGCATTTACTACGCTCGAAGCAATTCTTCTGCGGTTGGGAGGAATGCCATGGTTCGACAGTATATGTCATTCGCTTACGACCATGGCCACCGGAGGATTTTCAACCAAACAAGCCAGTATTGCGCACTGGGATTCGGCTTATATTCAGTATGTTATTGTGTTTTTTATGATGATTGCCGGTACAAATTTTTCCCTTACCTACCTTGTTCTGAAAGGTCGGTTTTCGCGATTGTACCGCGATGAAGAGTTTAAATATTACATGCTGTTTATCCTTGGCTTTACTATTATGATTTTCAGTGGTTTGCTTATAACCACCACTCTTGGGGCAGAGCAGGCTTTCAGGGATTCTTTGTTTCAGGTTGTGTCTATCATTACAACAACCGGTTTTGCCACGGTTGATTATCTAACCTGGTCGCCGATACTCACCATCCTTATTTTTGCACTTTTCTTTTTTGGGGGTTCGGCAGGATCAACAGGCGGAAGTATAAAAATTATGCGTATTGTGGTATTACTCAAAAACAGTTATTATGAATTACGCAGGATAATCCACCCCAATGCTGTTATACCTGTAAGGTTCAACAATCATTCGGTCGATTCAAAAATCATCACCAATGTACTGGCCTTCTTCATGTTTTATATGATTGTTTTTTTTGTGAGTAC
>CAZMDP010000203.1:0-4941 GCA_964565015.1 uncultured Prolixibacteraceae bacterium
GATATTAATATGACATGTTTCAGGATCATACTGAATTATTGTTGTGATTTATAACGATCATTTTTTGCAATAACACCGAATTTGGGATGGTTATTTTTTCGTTCGATTCATTTTTAATGTGGGTAAAAAATAATCCGATATCCGTAATTTTACCCGTAATATTGAAATCCTTATCAACAATTGAAACCGAATCGCCAATCTTCAATGGATGATTGAAAAACAGGATTATACCCGCTGTTACATTCGATAAAAGTGACCACTGTGCAAAAAAAGCAATTCCCAGAACCGCCAGCATGGATGAAAGAAAAAATGCAAGTTCTTTTTTATCGACTCCCCAGATGATGAGAATTACCGAAGCTGCTATAACAATAATCAGGAAATTGATGAGCTTGCCAACCATTTTTTTGCGGATATTGCTGAAATTGAATTTACGGGAAACATTTCGCAATCCTATCCTTACAAAATACTTTATGGTGAGGGCTAAAACAATCACTATTGCTGTTTCGATGAATTTTATGTACGAATCTTCAATTACCATAGCATAATATTTTCAGTAAGTAAAACGGAAATTTGGCTTTTAAATACATCCACAAAATAACCCATCGGAAAGACTATCAAGCAATTCGTTTTCTTTCTCTTTTTCCTGATCGGTACCATTACACACTAAACAAACCGGTAACATTACTTTCGGGTTAACCGAATAATTTTCATTTTCCAAAGGGATGTTGCACACAAAGCATAATTTCGCTGTATTTTCGGCTGTTAATTTCATTTCTCAAACAATTTCAAAACCTTTTTCCCCACCATGACTTCAATCTTTCGAGTATCTTCAATTCCGAAGCGTTATTCTGAGGAACGTAAAACCTTTCACTTTTTATATGCTCCGGAAGAAAATCCTGTTCTGCAAAGTTTCCTTCATACGAATGGGCATACTTATAATTTTCGCCATAACCCAGTTCTTTCATCAGTTTGGTAGGTGCATTCCGTATGTGAAGCGGAACAGGCAGATCGCCCGTACGTCGCACCAGATCAATGGCTGCATCGATGGCAGCATAGGCCGAATTGCTTTTGGGCGATGTGGCCAGGTAAATAGTACATTCTGAAAGGATTATCCTCGACTCGGGGTTCCCGATCTGGTGCACGGCGTCGAAAGTGCTTTGCGCCAGCAGCAATGCGTTGGGGTTGGCAAGCCCAATGTCTTCCGCCGCAAGGATAACCAAACGGCGGGCAATAAATTTCACATCCTCACCACCTTCAATCATCCGTGCCAGCCAGTAAACTGCCGCATCGGGATCGCTTCCCCTGACGCTTTTGATGAAGGCCGAAATTATGTCGTAGTGCATTTCGCCCAGCTTATCGTAAGTGGCCAGATTTTTTTGAAGCCTGTCGGTTACTTTCTGATTGGTTATTTCAATGCTTTCGCCGGTTTCAGCATTTACCACCAGTTCAAGTACATTGAACAGTTTACGCGCATCTCCGCCCGAATAGCGTAGCAGGGCTTCGTTTTCGGTTATGTTTATTTGCCTGTTTTTCAGTTCGGTATCCTTTTGAAGGGCGGTTTCGAGTAATTTAATCAGGTGTGTTTTGTCGAGCGGGTTCAGCACATAAACCTGGCATCGCGAAAGGAGTGGGGTAATTACTTCGAACGAAGGATTTTCGGTGGTGGCCCCAATCAGGGTGATGGTTCCCGATTCGACTGCACCGAGCAGGGAATCCTGCTGCGATTTGCTGAAACGGTGAATCTCATCGATGAACAGGATAGGGTTGGGGCGGCCAAAAAACTGCTGCTTTTGCGCTTTTTCAATCACTTCGCGCACATCTTTTACGCCCGAATTGATGGCGCTCAGGCTGTAAAACGGCCTGTCGAGGGTATTGGCAATTATTCGAGCCAGGGTGGTTTTTCCAACGCCCGGAGGTCCCCAGAAAATAACCGAAGCCATATTCCCCGATTCGATCATTTTTCGCAAAACGGCGCCATTGCCCACCAGGTGTTCCTGCCCGATAAACTCATCGAGCGATTTGGGGCGCATTCGTTCTGCCAATGGGATATTGCCTGCCATATTTTATCAATCTTTTTTATAAACCAACCTGAAATATTAAACTACCTAAAACACATGTGGACGTTTGCTTTTCAATCGAGGCAGCAAGTATTGGTAGGAAGCTGCTCTTCTATACACATGCCACTCCTCCGGAGTTTGCTACCATAATGCCTGCGTTATGCGCCTTTGCCTTTTTCTGACTGCCAACTGCACGGTGCCGCTTCATACCATTAAACCACCTGTTGCACGGTGCCGCTACCTGCTTTATTTCCTTTGCCTCTCTCGCCTGTCGTCGAGACACGGTGCCTCTGCCTTTGCCTTTGCCTTAATATGTCTTCGTCATATTCCTGTCAACTACCAGAATAAAATCTGCCTTTCCCTTATGTTCATTTTCCAGCTTTCTTACATCGGCCTGTTCAACTGTACTTATGGTAAAATACTTCAGTTCAGGTCTTTGCCGTTGCAGGTACCAAAGAATGCCCTCGTAATTATCGGTATGATAGGTTCCGTGGTAATGAATAAAAAGGTGCCCATCGATATAATTTTCAAGGATAAAATGTGCCATGGTGGCATCCTTAATGGCTTGAGATTTGGGAAATGTCTCCGACATATTGTGCCCCATCATGGTAAGCATGTTTTTGTATCCGGGCAATTCCGGGTCGTATTCGATCGGAAGCGGTGCAATCCAGCTTTTTTCCAGTTCGCTGAGTGTGTCGAGGGCAGCAAAATCGTGCCTGAAAACCAGGTTTGCATACTTGCGGGGAATATTGGTGGCAATAAACGTGAGGCCGTTGTTTTTGGCAAAATTGACCAAAGGAGCGTAATCGGTCTTATAATTCCTCCAAAGCCGGGCAAGTGTGTCAAGTGCTTTTTCATCTATCCTTCCTTCTACATAATCGGTAAGCGCCTGTTGATTATCGGCTTCGAACATTTCGGCACCTAGTATTAGTTTTCTCCGCTGGTGGAGGTCTTTGGTAACTTCAAACTGGAGCCAGTGGGCAATTGGGTTGTTGTGCAATTCGCCAAACAGGAGCATATCGCCTTTTTCGACTGTACGGAGCATTCGCCCGTAATTCACCTTTTTACCCGATGCCGTAAACAGGTTGTAAGCAGGTTTTGGCTGTGAAAAAGCCGTAGCCGAAAATAGAAGCATAACCATGAATAACAGTGCCTTAAATCTTGTCATATCAATTAAATGTTTAGGAAACGTATTAGAAATTACAATACCTTTTTATCACACTGTAAGCCTCAACAAGGCCTAATTCTCCTGCTTTCGACAGGTCGAGGGCGCCGCCTTCGATATCATCGAGAAAGATCTTGGTCAATCCCCTGTTGTAATATGCTTCGGCAAATTCGGGTTCCAGTTCTATGGCCCTGCTGAGGTCGGCCAGCGCCTGTTTGTATTCTTTTAACCTGAGGTTGATAAAGGCTTTATTGTAATATCCGAAGAAGAATTCCGGTTTCAATTCGAGGGTTTTGTTGTAATCGTCCAGAATTAGGTCGTAATCGCTGATCATTTTCGACATAACTGGTCCTGCCGGCTGACTGAGCCTTGTATTTTCCAGTGCTACGGTTAGCTGGTCGGAAAAGTCGGGGAGCGATTCGATATGTTCGATCATTTTAAACCGGCAGTTTCCCCTCGAAAAATAGGCAAGGGCTTCTTTACCATCGAGTGCTATGCTCCGGTTCAGGTCACTCAACGATTGGTTATAATTACCCGTAAGCAGGTGGAAAATTCCTCTGTTCAGGAAATTGTGGCTATTTTCGGAAATTGCAATTTTTTCGTTGAAAAAGAGGATAAAATTCTCGAACGTTTTAAGAAAACCTTCATTGGTCTTATTCGTAATGGTCAGCATTGGGTTGTAATTGTTGACCCGGTTCAACGATTCGATGGAAACACTGTAATACTGAAGCCTTTCATAATCGACCGAATTGCGCTCGAAGGCAGAAATCAGGAAAATTGGCTGAAGGTCGATAATAATGTTGCGGTTCTGAACCTGGCCGTCGTCGGCGTTATCATCGGTTTTGGGCAGGTTTCGCGAATCGGAAGCAATAACATTCAGCCTTCTCCTTCGGCGCAGCTCTTCTTCGCGCTCCCTGACCGGATCGTTTGCCGGTTTATCCTGATCTTCAGCTTTTTGATGTCCATTGTTTGAAGCAGTGCTTTGATTCTGATTTTGGTTCTGATTCTGGTTCTGAGCCTGTGATTGATTTTGTGCCTGAGCCAGTTCTTCGGCGCTCAGGGTAAACCTGCTCAGATCATATTGAGGGTTGAGTTCGGCGGCAATCTGGTAATCGGCTTCAAATCCGGGGCGTTTCAGAATTTCGCGGGCCATTGCGCGGTTAAAATATGCGTTGGCCATGGCAGGATCGAGGCGAATGGCCATATCGTAGTCCATAATGGCACCGGCATAATCCTCGAGTTTGTGCTTTACAATACCCCGGTTGTTATAAGCAAGGGCATTTTCGGGCTCAAGCCTTATGGCCTGGTCGTAATCGCGCAGGGCCGAAGCATAATCGTTCATTTCGAATCGTGCAAGGCCACGGTTAAGGTATGCACCCGCAAAATGTGGCCTTATTACAATAATCCGGTTCAAATCCTGAATGGCACCCTGCACATCGCCCTGAATAATTTTTGCATTGCTGCGGCTCATCAAAGCATGGGTCGATGTTGGGTTTATTTCGAGCGCTTTATTATAATCGGCAATGGCGCCATCAACATCTTTCATCGATAGTTTTGCTATCCCGCGGTTTATAAGTGCCCCTTCGTTTTTGGGGTCCATTTCGAGCGCTTTATTATAGTCCTTGATTGCTTTCTCAAAATCGCGAAGGGCATGATAGGCTATTCCTCTGTTCATGTATGCGTCGGGATAAAATGGCTTGATATAAATAGCCTGATTGT
>CAZMDP010000204.1:0-4930 GCA_964565015.1 uncultured Prolixibacteraceae bacterium
CGGGAGAAGGATTGCCACTTCAATAGTCTTCAACAGACAAATAGGCTTTTTCGTAATCGCCACTTATAAAGTAAGCCTCAGCAAGCCTGAAATTTACCAAACCCGGCTTATTGGGTATTGATGAAGCTATTTCAAGGTATTTCAGCTCATTTTCTGGTTGGTTCTGTTCCCTGTAGATATCAGCAAGCAGCAATATTATTTCGAGGTTATTTTGGTCGGCCGATAATGCTTTCAGGGCTGTTTGTTCTGCCTTTACCAAATCGCGTTGCGCCCATGCTTTTTTGGCCTCTTCGGCCAATCGGTTATTGCGGCTTCGGTTTTGCGCTTCCGATAATGCTACGGCCGAGCTTATCAAAAAGAGAATCAAACCATTAGTAACAATATACTTGAAATAGAACTCCATCCTGTTTTAATCTGTTTTCATTATTTTAACAACTTCGTATCTCAGGTATTAGTATTTTTATGCGAAATTTTATTGATACAAGTATTTGTTAATATTTAAATTTTTACCTTAAATTGCATCAATATTTTAATTGAACCGTATTTAATATTTTGTGTTTTAAAATTGTATTTCAAAATTATTTTCAGAATTAGTAATGAAACGCGATTTTTCCAGACATGGGCACCACGAAAAAGTGGACAAAGTGGATAAAAAAGCATTTTCTGGTGCCGTTAAAAAAGAAAAAAGTTCAAAGAGAAGGCTTTCCATTTATGACGATTTTGACGAGGAAGACATGGACGATTTTGATTATAAATCATTCAAAAACGGTAAACTCAGAAAGTAAGTGAAAGCGGTTTCATCGTAAATGAAATATCCAAACCTGGTCGATAACACTTAAAGAACACGCACCATGCTATCCCACTGAGAAAGCTTCTGAACCAGGAAACCCGAATTTTTCTTTTGCAATATTTTCGGGGAAAACAAAAAATACGACTTCGCCGGTTGTATAAACATTTCCATCTGCATCAGATATGCTGCAGCTGATAATGGCTTTGCGTTTTGCAAAGTGCTGCAAATGTGCCCTGATGGTAAGTTTTCCTTTTGAAACAGGTACTGGCTTAAGGTATTTTATCGACAATTCAGAAGTTACACCAGCGCTTCTGCATTTGGTGAAAACGCACCAACTGGCTGCCTCATCCATTAGTGTAGCCTGAATTCCTCCATGAAGAACATCATGAAAACCTTCATATCTTACCTCGGGGACCCAGTGCGTGATAATTTCATCTCCGTTATCCCAGAATTCGAGTTTTAATCCTAATTGGTTAAAGGGAGAGCAACCGAAACATTGATAATTATCGCTTGCGGTCTTACCGAAAGGATTTATGATCTTGCGCATGAATCAGGCTTTAGTTGCCACCAAGGATTAATGGAAGGCCATCTTTTCCGCTGCCGACCACGACAACTTTTGCGTTGCTCGATTTTGCCAGGTCGAGGGTAGCATCAATTCCTTTTTGCTTAAGTATATTTTCGGTAAGGCTGGCATTTACTATACGGTTAAAATCGGCGATACCTTGTGCTTCTATCCTGCGTCGTTCGGCTTCCGATTGTTCGCGGGCAAGTCGGAATTCATAAGCCAAAGCCTCCTGCTCCTGGGTAAGTTTGCTTTCAATCGCATTTTTAATCTGGGGTGGCAGGTTTATTCCCCTGATGAGCAGCGCCCTCATGTCGATAAAATTGCTCCCAAGTGTTTTTCTGGTTTCTTCGATAATCGAACCCTCGACCTGCTGCCGTCGGGTCGAATAGATTTCTTCGGCGCTGTATCGACCGGCTACCTGTCGCACGGTTGAACGTACTTCGGGAACTACCAGAACGTTAATAAAGTTGGTACCAAACCTTTCATGCAGGAATGGAATCTGATCAAACAAAGGATTGAAACGTACAGTTATATCAACATTGATCGAAAGCCCGTTTTTGTCGAGAACATCCATAGTTTCCTCACGCTGCTGTTCGCGCACATTATACACGTACATTTTATTCCAGGGTGCAACAATATGGAAGCCTTCGCCATAAATGTTTTCACGGTCGAGACCACTGGTATAAGGCCTGAAAATTACTCCACGTTCACCGGCATCGATGATTATGAACATGCGGCTTCCGAAAAGCAACAAAATTAAAATGGCGACCACTGCAAAAATCAAATAGGTAGATTTAAAATTGAAGTTCATAGCTTTCCTAATTTTTAAGTTTCAGGCAAAATTAAAGTAATTTCAGTAAAAGTTGGGTTATTAACGATTGAATATGGTGAAATATCGCTTAACTGTTAATAAAATACAGGCTAACTAATTGGTTTATAAGTATTTTTTAAATATTTTTGGCAATCATACCAGAAAATTTGTTATGATTAAAAATTCTGAACTCATACTGAATCCGGACGGGAGCATTTTCCATCTTCACCTGAAACCAGGACAAATTGCTGATACTATCCTGTTGGTGGGTGACCCGGGAAGGGTTGAAACCATATCAGCCATGTTCGATAAAATCGAATTTACTGTCCGCAATCGCGAATTTGTAACATCAACCGGTCAATATAATGGGAAACGTCTAACCGTTATATCCACCGGAATAGGGACAGACAATGTAGATATTGTGGTGAACGAGCTGGATGCCCTTGCCAACATCGACCTGAACACGCGTGAAATAAAAAAGGATCACCGTAGTTTGCGTTTTGTAAGAGTCGGTACTTCGGGCAGCCTCCAGGCCGATATACACGTTAACTCGTGGCTGGTAAGTTGTAAATCGATCGGTTTCGATGGCATGATAACTTTCTATGCAAACAGGGAAAAAGCTTGCGATATGGAATTTGAGGCTGCATTCAGAAAATATATGAATTGGCACTTCGATCTTCCTTCGCCTTATGTTGTCGACGCTTCGGGAGAACTTTTGAAGTTATTCGGAGGGTTTAATTTTGTTCATGGGGTAAATATTTCGGCTCCTGGATTTTATGGCCCTCAGGGACGCGTGCTCAGGCTTCCGCTTGCTATCCCCGATATGAATGAAAAACTTGAAGATTTTCGGTTTGGTGATCTGAAAATTACCAATTACGAGATGGAAAGTTCGGCCATTTACGGTTTATCAAAAATGTTGGGCCATCAGGCATTAACTGTTTGTCTTATCATAGCAAATCGGGTAACCCGTGAAGCAAATGAGAACTACTATCCCGAAATGGAGAAACTTATAAAAGTTGTCCTTGACAAACTCACTGTATGACTTATGAAAAATCCTGGAAAAAATAAACGCATTTCGGCCTTGATCAGCCTGATGGACGACCCCGAACAGTGTGTTTATGAAGCCGTCGAAAAAGAATTGTTAAAAGAATCGGCCAGGATTATACCCGAACTGGAAAGGTTATGGGAAAATTCGTTTGATGAATGTTGCCAGGTGCGTATCGAAAACCTGATACAACGCCTTCAATTTAAGGAGAATTACAAAAGTTTCAGAAAATGGTCGAAACAACAGGAGCCTGATCTGCTCGAAGGTTTCATTCTGGCAAGTAAGTACCACTACCCCGACATGAACGTGAATTGGATCGAACGTAAGATTGAAGAGATCAGGCGTAAAGTCTGGGTTGAATTGAACAACTCTCTTACTTCGCTCGAAAAAATTACGGTCCTCAACCATATTTTCTTTTTTGAATCGGGATTTACAGTAGATCACGAGAATTATTACGCCCCAAAAAATTGTTTTATCAACCAGGTACTCGAAACCGGACTGGGAAACCCAATTTCAATAGCGTTGCTATACACCATCATAGCAAACAAACTCGAACTACCCGTTAAATTTATCGATATACCGAAACATCCGTTGCTCGCTTATGTTGACAGGCGGATAGCTTCAAAAGTTCACCCTGCAGGAGTGGAAACCGATGTATTGTTTTATATAAATCCTTCCAATAAAGGGTCGATCAGCGGTCGTCGCGAGCTCGAATTTCAGTTGCGCAGATCGGGGCTTGAACCCATAAATCGATATTTTGAGGCCAGCAGCTCAAGATGTTTTCTGTCGAGGTTGCTCGAAGTTACCGAAAAATCGTACGAACTTAATGGGTTCAGTGACAAAACCGCTGATATACATCAGATGATCTCTATACTAAATTCTTCAAAATAATAAAAAACCGCCCCGGTATTCCGAAGCGGTTTATCAAATTATCACCTGTCAAATATCTACTTCGCGTAGTTTACCGCCCTGGTTTCCCTGATTACGGTAATTTTTATCTGCCCCGGATAGGTCATTTCGTCTTGTATCCTTTTGGCAATATCGTACGACAATTGTTCCGACTCCTGATCGCTAAGTTTGTCGCTGCCAACAATGACCCTCAATTCGCGTCCTGCCTGTATGGCATAGGTTTTCATTACACCCGGATAGGAAAGGGCGAGGTCTTCAAGGTCTTTAAGGCGTTTGATGTACGATTCAACAACTTCGCGGCGCGCACCCGGACGGGCACCCGAAATGGCATCACAAACCTGTACGATAGGAGCAAGCAGGGTCTGCATTTCCACCTCGTCGTGGTGCGACCCGATTGCGTTGCAAATTTCAGGTTTTTCTTTGTACTTTTCGGCCAGTTTCATACCCAGTACGGCATGTGGTATTTCGGGCTCATCGTCGGGGACTTTACCAATATCGTGCAACAATCCAGCCCGTTTGGCCTTTTTCGGGTTCAACCCCAATTCAGAGGCCATTATGGCACACAGGTTGGCTACTTCGCGCGAGTGCTGTAAAAGGTTCTGCCCATACGACGAGCGATATTTCATTTTACCGATCAGTCTGATGAGTTCGGGATGCAACCCATGAACACCCAGGTCGATTGCTGTGCGTTTTCCGGTTTCGATTACTTCCTCTTCAACTTGTTTTTTCACTTTCTGCACCACTTCTTCAATTCGGGCAGGGTGAATACGACCATCGGTAACCAGGTGGTGGAGGGCAAGGCGTGCAATG
>CAZMDP010000205.1:0-4925 GCA_964565015.1 uncultured Prolixibacteraceae bacterium
CGCATTTTCATATTCCCTTGCCCTTGCCCCGCTTTTTACCACTTTATAAATAAACTTTCTGTTTTCTTTTGCCAATTGCGAGGGTAATGAATTCCATAAATTATTGATCCTGACAATATCAGCTGCACCGGAATATTTTGCAAAATCAAGTGTATATAAATCTATTATGTTTTGCAAAATATCCTCAATTTGTTCTAAACCCCGGTTACTCAATAGACTCACCAGCACTTCAGGCATTCCACCACAAAGCATATATCTTTTGTATTCTTCCTGAAGCCTGTTAAATACAATTTCAGGCAGGGGCTGTATTTCAGAAATATTTTCCACAAAACTAAATATACTGTCATCTGCTGTTCTTAAAAATTCCCTGAATGAGACCGGATGCATATGAAGAATATCCACCTTGCCAACCGGAGCTGACATTCTTTTCTTTTTTAAGGCCACACCCAGAAGCGAACCAGCCGAAACTACATGATACTCGGGAGCATCCTCACAAAAATATTTCAGGCTATTAAATGCTTCGCTACATTCCTGAATTTCATCGAAAACAATTAATGTTTTGCCTGGGAGAATCGGCACATGGGTAAACAACGAAAGCTCATTCAATATTCGTTTAACATCTTTTGTTTTTTCAAATATTTCAGAAAGTTCTGATATTTTATCGAAATTAAACTCCGCAACATACTCGTAGTTTTTCTGTCCAAACTCCCTCATTACCCATGTTTTGCCGGTTTGCCTCGCTCCCTGCAGAACAAGTGGTTTTCTGTTATCGCTGGTTTTCCAACTTTCCAAATCAACTAAAATATCCCTTGAAATTCTCATCTCTCACATTTTTCGTGCGGTTTTTGTGTAAAATTACACATTTTCTGCACATAATTGTGTGAAACATCTGATAAAACAGAGATTACTGAATCCTGAAATAATAATTTCCCGGTTTCAGCTGCAAAATTGCTCCTTTCGCATTCTGTTCTGAAACAGTAATCAATGGGTTCTTTTCGATCGGCTTGCCACCTTCCTGAATGCGCGTTCCTTTGAGATGAAGGGTTGCCGTGCTGTTAGGTGGAACTGTAATTTGATAGTCAACTGATTTACCTTTTCGCTTCCACGCAGAAACAATTTTTCCATAAGGTCCGTTGTGCGAGGCTTCGAAGTACTCCAATCCGGGCACAAAATTGGGTTTCAGGATCACATTTTTGAAACCGGGCTGCTTTTCATCGGGAAAAATGCCGCCCAGAGCCTTATAGTACCAGGCATTTATTTCGCCAAACATGATGTGGTTCATCGAAATATCGCTCGATGCATCCAAAGGCCAGTTTTCGTAAAAAGTGGTAGCGCCGTTTACAATCCACCAGCCCCACGACGGGAAGGTTTCCTGTGAGGCTACCTCGTATGCCAATTCAGGGAAGCCGTTATCACTCAGGGCATTCAGGATGGTTTTGGTTCCCAAAAGCCCCACGTCGATATGTTTGTTGTCGGCTTCAACCCTTCGGGCCAGATTGGCAGCTACTTTATCTTTCAATTCCTCCGGAACAATTCCCCAGTGCAGTGCGGCGCTGAGTTCGGTCTGTAACCCGGTTCCATATATTCCTGTTTCGCGGTTCAGGTATTTATTATTCAAAGCGTTTTTGATCTTTTCCGCCAGTTGGGCATATTTCTTTTCATCATCGATTTTTCCCAAAATACCGGCTGCTTTTGAAAGTATTACGGCATCTACATAAAAATAGAGCGACGAGGTAAACTCTTTGGGCGTAACCGATTTTACCGGTACCCAGTCGCCCAGTCCCCAGTCAGTTATTCCCGAAGGGTAATTGAGATCTATATAATCCACATACCGTTTTATGTTGTCGTAGTTGTGCTCCAAAATTCCCGAATCGCCATAAAACAGGTAAATATTCCAGGGAATTATGGCAATGGTACTGGTCCAGTCGGGGCCGTTTGCCCAATGGTAACCCCAGCCGCTGGTAGGTATAATTGCAGGAAGCACGCCATTTGGTTGTTGTTCATCGCGATGGTCGGCCAGCCATTTTTCGTAAACCGTTATTCCCTCGTAATTATACAGGCCCGTTTCGATAGTGATGTGTGCATCGCCGGTCCAGCCGTTCTTTTCGCGCTGAGGACAATCGGTAGGGAAGCCAAACAGGTTGGAAAGGTACGAAGCATTTGCGGCAGCCCAGATCTTATTCAGTGTAGGATTGGATGAACGGATATTTCCAACCTTTGGAACATCGCTGTGCATAAACCAGGCGGTGAGGCTCTCTTCTGCTATTTCGAGCGGTATGTCAGATATTAATTCCACAAATTGAAATCCTTTGTAATTGAAGCGTGGCATAAAAGTCTCATCCTTTTTCCCTGAAAGTATGTAAATATCGGTCTGAAACGGATCCGAATCGTCGGTTGGACGGTAATGCACATCGATGTTCGACATATCGGTCCTTCCGTTTTTATCCAAACGTTCTGCATGTTTCAACATAAGGGTAGTTCCCTCCTTCCCGGTAATTTTCAGTTGTGTTACCCCGGCCATATTCCTGCCGAAATCGAAAAGCCAGGTAAGGCTATCCAAACGTTTCATTTCAACAACTGGAATTTTAGTTACATTACGAATCGGTCGCAGAGCTTGTGCGGTGATATTCTGCGAAGGCGCCCCGGTTGGTGTCGAGTTCCGCCATTTCGAATCATCAAATCCGGGTGAATCCCATCCGGGTTGCTCCAATCGGGCATCGTAATGTTCGGCCGTGTAAATGCTGTTGAAAATGACCGGACTAAGCGCTGTTTTCCAGTCGGGGCCCGAAGTGATGGTTTCTACAGAACCATCTTCGTAGGTAATACGCAAATCGAGACAGAAGCGGGGACGGGCGCGCCACGGAGCTTTGTCGAAATACCAAACGGCAGTTGATTGGTGGTTATACCAGCCGTTGCCCAGCAATACCCCAATGGCGTTTCCACCCTGTCGGAGGTGTTCTGTAACATCGTAGGTTACATAAAGGGTGCGTCGGTCGAAACGGGTGTACATCGGGTCGAGCCGGTGATCGCCAACCCGCTTCCCGTTTATGAAAAGTTCGTATAGCCCGGCCACTGCAATGTATGCCCTTGCCGATTTAATGGTTTTCGGGGTAGTGAATTCTTTTCTGAACATGGGGGCGGGTTTTACATTGTAATTGTGTGTATCGGTAATCCATTTGCCTCTCCAGTTGCGCTGGTCCATCATCCCGGTCTCGAAAAATGCTACCGGCGACCAGTCGGACCAACTCCGGGTTTCGTCCTGAACCCTTACCCGCCAGTAATACCTGGTAAATGGCTGTAATCTGGCTCCCTGATAAATTGCCGGAACGGTGGATGATTCTGTGATGCCCGAATCCCAGAAATTGCCTTCTCCTGCATTAACTTCGGGTTCAAAGGTGCCAACGATCAGTTGAAAAGCCTGCTGCATAGTTCCAGGTTTATCCGATGCGAGTTGCCATACAAAACGCGGATTGGGCTCGTCAATACCGATGGGATTTACAAGGTATTCGCATTTCAGGTTGGTAACAGTAACCTGTGCAAATGTCCATGTGCTTATAAGCAAAATAACGATTAAGCAGAAAATAGCTGTTTTGTTCATGATTCAGAAATTGATTTGAAGGATAAAAGTAATAAAATATGGCAATTTAAAGGTTACGAATAACCAGATGGCAGAAAACTCAGCATTATCCTGTCCAGGTTCACCGCTTCGCTGATATGAAATCACCCCCGACATGCGGCCTGCCAGTGCTGTTGTAAGGTTACTCGCCGGAATCCGCAATTCTTCGGGCTTAACGGTTTCGATCGAGGCCAAAACACTTTCCTTTTTCTGCCTGGCAAACGCTACAACCGTTACATCATCCAATAATTCCCTTTTTTCGGTCATGGTGATGTTGATGTTTGTCTGATTTCCCACATCAACAATCTGGCTTTCCATCCCAATAAATGAGAATACCAGTTTGTCGTTTGGCGAAGCTTCAATAGTATAGGACCCATCAATATCAGTGATAACCCCTCGGGTAGTACCAACTACGGTAATGGTAACCCCCGGCAATGGTGCCCCTTTTTCATCTACAATTTTTCCTTTGATGGCACGCCGTTCGACCTGCTGCTCAGGTTTCGCCTCAACGCTTAAGCTTGCAAAAACCGGAGCTGTTGCAACCATTACGAGAAACAAAACAATGTTCAAACGATGGAACCAACCAGGCAATTTCCCTGAAACCGATTTGCCTTTGTCTGTTTTTTTCATAAGAATTTAATTTTTAGTGTTGATAATTTTTGGTGATTAATCGGGGGATTAATTTTCTTCAAAGTCATAATCTTCATCATAGGCAATGTTTTTTTTGAATTATTGTTATACACATGGTTTACCCTTAATGGGCAAAAATGTTGATTATGACAAACTGTTCACTGTATTAATTCTTCTTATTAAGGGTGTGTTTTAACAATGTACAGTAAATTTAATTCATGTTTCTTGATAATTCATTCAAAAATTGTTATAAATAATTGAATTACAGATATTAACAAATAGAATTATAATGTGAAAAGTAAAATTGACTGTTAAAAATTAAGATTTGACCACCTTTAATGAATGAAAAGAGAACATACCCTCAAATCAAAACCCCTAAAACCATCGGGAAGGTTTCGATAACTATAAAGGATTCATTTTGAATGAAGTTTACACCCCTCACTTTAGTTTGTAGGCTGTTCAGAGGTTACTAAACTCCTAACCCTGATGGTGGTTAATAGACAAATCAGGGGGCTAATCTGGGATATTCCTCATTAAAAGATTTTGGTGATTAGAATAACATTCAATTAAATCAGATTTATCAGAGTGAGCTAAAAATTTTACCATCCATTTCTTGCTATATCCAGAATTATATGTGTTAATTATAATTCGCCCATAAAGAGAATATTATAACAAAAAG
>CAZMDP010000206.1:0-4910 GCA_964565015.1 uncultured Prolixibacteraceae bacterium
TAGGGCGGTGAAGCTAAATCCGTCTTCGCTCCAGGCAAGGTGTAATCCGTCTTCACCATTCCCTTTGAAATAGGAAAAGAGATAAACAAAATCAACTGGTTTACGGGAGCATGACACCGCTACCATCAAAACAAGTAAACTCCCGATAATTAATTTTTTCATAAAACCACTACCCTCCCGAACGTTTAGCTTTATATCCATTCTGATTGAGAATATCTAGTATTTTCTGAACGAAATCACCCTGAATTAGTATTTCTCCGTTTTTGGCAGTTCCGCCTACCCCGCATTTGGTTTTCAGGAGTTTTCCCAATTGCTGCAAATCCTCATCCTTACCGATAAAACCGGTAATCAGGGTTACCGATTTACCTTTCCTTTGCTTCCGGTCGAGCATTACCCGCAGGTTTTGATGCATTGGTGGAAGTGTTTCAGTATCTGGCTCTTCTTCCTTTTCGTACCGAAAATCGGGGTTGGTGCTGAATACAATACCAAGACGGTCTTTCCAATCAGATGACATATTATTTTTATTAGATTTTACATTAATTCTGAAAACCTAAATATACTGAAAACTTATATCGTTCGGCTTAATACAAAATAAAACAAATTTCCACAAAGGTTTGGTTTTTATGGAAGCAACCTTAAACTTTAAACCACTTTAAACACTTTGGGCGTTTGCTTTTCAATCGAGGTTGCGGGGGTTGATGGGTGGTGGGTTTTCTATAAACATTTCACTCCTCCGGAGTTGCTGTTTGGGAGCAACGTTAAACGCTATAAAAATGCCACATCTCCAGAGATAGTTTCTGGCAACCTTAAACCTTTAAACCTTAAACTTTAAACCCTCTAATCATACCATTCTTCCGGAGTGTGATCCAACCCAAAAATCAAAAAAACAAGTTCAGTTGCCTGTCAGGTTATAAGTGAACGCATGAATGATTGCTAACGATATCCCTGATAACTACACTGGCCACAAAACAGCCAAATATGGCCGGCATATAGGAAATAGTACCGACCGTGCTGTTTTTATTCTGGCCTTGCTCAAGCCTGATGGCATCTTCACTGACTTCTTCGGGTGAGAACACAACCGTAATACCTTTTCGAACACCCAGTCTGTGAAGGCGCTTTCTGACCATACGCGCCAGGTTACAATCGTGGCTTTTCGAAATGTCGGCCACTTTCACCTTCGATGGATCCAATTTGCCACCCGCTCCCATTGATGAGACCACTTTCAGTCCACGTTGTACCGCATGGTAAATCAGGAAAACTTTGGGAGATAATGTATCGATGCAATCGACTACATAATCGAAATTCTGGCTTTCGAGCAGTTCAACCGTTCGCTCATCCCTTAAAAATTCATTCAGTGAAATGAGGTTAATTTCCGGATTAATATCGAGAAACCTTTCAGAAAGTACACCGGTTTTTGTTTTACCGTTTGTTGAAATCAGCGCCGGTAATTGGCGGTTGCGATTGCTTTCTTCCACAACATCGCCATCAACTATAGTAAGATTTCCCACGCCTGCCCTGACCAGCATTTCGGCAGCATAGGCCCCTACCCCGCCAAGTCCTGCAACCAGCACATTTGCCTTTTTCAGGGCATTCAGGTTTTCCTGGCCAAGTAGTAGCAGGGTGCGTTCGTTCCAATTCATTGTCTGATAAATACTTGCCTGAAATTCCACCAGATTTTTTCCATCAGTTTTGTCTGTTTCATTTCGAGGAGTCCGGCAGCAAAATCGTAGATAGAATTGATTGAGGCCACATCTTCGTCGGTTTCAAAAAATACCCGTTCCAACGGGATAAGAGAAAATGACTTCCGTACAGGCGACTTTTCGTCGAGAAGCGAATGACCAAAGGAGAAATAAAAGTCTTGCTGCAACAACTGTTTGGTAATCAATTCATTGCCGGTATAGCCGTGTAAAATCCAGGGTACACCAGGTTTTAACTTTCGTTTCAGGTGAAAAATATCGTTCCAGGCTTTAACACTGTGAATAATTACCGGTTTGTTAACCGATTCGGCAATTTGGACCTGCCGCAGGAACACATCGAGCTGCGTCTGAAAATCGGTTTTACACACTTTATCGAGGCCACACTCTCCAATGGCTATTACTTCCTCGCGAGTAACCAGTTCTTCAACCTGTTGAAGTTGTTTTTTGTAAACCCCATTACTCCCGATAAACCACGGGTGAAGCCCCACCGAATAAAAACCACCCGGAGGCAACTCAACCAGGTGGTTTTCAGGGAAACGGTTCATTACAAACCATTTTCCGCTTCCTGCGGGTATCTGGTGGGTATGTATATCAATACAATGCATGGTATAGAATGGCTTAGTGAGATGGTTGCAAAATATCAGAGCATTTCAAGAATCGTTTTTATTACATTTTCGGCACCATCGGCAATCTGATCAATGGTTGCATCGAGCATGTAACAGGGTGTTGTTACCACTTTGTTTGCCTGATCGACCACTACCTGTCCATGACCTGTAACAGAATGTTTACCGCCCATTTTTCTGATTGCTTCAGCAGTTCCGGAATCGTTTCCGATGGTTACCGTAACATCGCCAAGAATTTTTGCCACCAAAACCGGCGAAATACACAAAGCTCCTATGGGTTTGCCAGCCTTGTGCATGGCCTGAATAGCCTTTCTGGCATCGTCGTTTACCTTACAATCGACTCCATCGAAGGCAAAAGTGCAAAGATTTTTTGCAACCCCGAACCCACCGGGAAAAACGATGGCATCGAAAGCCGCGGCATTAAAATCTGAGAGGGGTTTAATGTTGCCCCTGGCAATCCGTGCCGATTCGACAAGTACATTCCGGGTTTCATTCATTTCCTGCCCGGTTATGTGGTTTACCACATGTGCCTGGTTTACATCGGGAGCAAAACACTCATATTGCGCACCGTGACGGGAAATGGCAAGCAATGTAAGGGTGGCTTCATGAATTTCGGCGCCGTCGAAAACCCCGCAGCCCGAAAGCACTACTGCTATTTTCTTTTTCATATCCATCAATTTTTGATTTTGCTGGGTAAAAATAGCAAACTTCCGCGATACTTGCCAATAAATCAGAATTAAGGTTGCTGATTAAAATACCGATAATGTGGAATTAATACTAATGTATTTCAGCCAGATTATAAGGCGTTTCCTGGTAAACATAGTAATTCAACCAATTGGCAAACAGTAGATTGGCAGCCGATTTCCATCGTATAACCGGTGGTTTTAACGGATCATCGTCCGGATAATAGTTTGCCGGTATCTGAATGGGAAGGTTTTTGGCCAGATCGCGCCGATATTCGGCATCGAGGGTATATCGGGCATATTCGAGATGGCCGGTAATGAATAACTGGCGTCCTCCTCTTCCGATTACCATATTCACACCCGATTCGTCCGATTCGGAAATAATGGTCAGCCCTTCAACTTTTTCGATATCGCTTCGCCTTATTTCGGTGTGCCGCGAATGGGGTACAAAATAATCATCGTCGAACCCCCTGAAAATGGGAAGTTTATCATCGGAAAGTTTATGTCGGAATACACCGAACATTTTTTGCGGTAAAGGATATTTGGGAATTCCGTAAAAATGAAACAAAGCAGCCTGTGCAGCCCAGCAGATATACATCGATGAGAACACATTTGAATCGGCCCAATCCATAATAACCCTCATTTCGTTCCAGTAGGTTACCTCTTCAAAGGGCAGGTGCTCAACCGGGGCACCGGTTACAATCATACCATCGTATTTTTTGTCCTTAATGCGTTCAAAGTCCTGGTAAAACGCCCGCATGTGCTCAACCGGGGTATTTTTCGATGTATGTCCCTTTATCTTCATAAAATCGACTTCGATCTGAAGCGGTGAATTTGATAATAGCCTCAAAAGATCGGTTTCGGTGGTAATCTTAAGGGGCATCAGGTTAAGGATAACCAGTTTCAACGGACGGATATCCTGATGGCTGGCCCTGGTTTGATCCATAACGAAAATGTTCTCTTTTTTTAACAGCTCTATAGCTGGTAGCTGATCGGGAATATTTACCGGCATGTTTTATAAAATTTTCGAAATTATTTTCTTATAAATGGGATAACTATCCCTGCATTCCGGGATAGTTATCCTTATAAATTCGTAGCATGAAGTTAGCCAATTTTCGCCAAAGCCTGTTCAAAATCGGCAACTATATCGTCGATATGCTCAAGTCCAACGCTAACCCTTAACTGAGCCGGATAAACCCCTGCGGCAATCTGGGCAGCTTCGGGCAGTTGCGAATGAGTTGTCGCCGATGGCTGAATGATCAGGGTTTTTGCATCGCCTACATTGGCCAGGTGACTTACCAGTTTCAGGTTATTTACCACTTCACGGGCTTTATCTTTTCCGCCTTTAACGATGAACGAAAGGACACCGCCGGCACCTTTAGGCAGGTACTTTTTGGCATTTTCGTAATATGGGCTGCTCTTTAGTCCCGGATAGTTAACACTCTCGACCTTCGGATGGTTTTCGAGCCAGGTTGCCAGGGCGAGAGTGTTTTGCACATGCCTTTCCATACGGAGCGAGAGGGTTTCTAAGCCCTGTACCAGAAGGAAAGAGTTGAAGGGGCTCAACGATGGCCCGTAATCGCGCAGACCCTCAACGCGGGCTTTTATAATAAAACCAATATTGCCCAGAGGACTGTCGAAATTAAATACGTCCCAGTATTTTAAGCCGTGATATCCAGGTGAGGGTTCGGTAAATCCGGGAAATTTCCCGTTGCCCCAATTATAGGTTCCGGCATCGACAATTACTCCCCCTATGCTGTTGCCATGGCCGCCAATCCATTTGGTTGCCGATTCGACCACAATATGGGCGCCGTACTCGATAGGACGCACCAGGAACCCCGCCCCGGCAAAAGTATTGTCAACAATGAGTGGAAGGTCGTATTTACGTGCCAATGCACCAAATGCTT
>CAZMDP010000207.1:0-4909 GCA_964565015.1 uncultured Prolixibacteraceae bacterium
AAACCGCCGGTGGCAAGTATCACAGCTTTCGAACTGAATACAATATTCTCCTGTGTGACTAAACTGATGGCCTGTATGCCCGAAACACATTCACCATTGCAAATAATCCTTACAACTGCGGTATATTCGAACGATTCAATATTTGGTCTTTCCTTTACCTTATCAAGCATAAATAGGGTTAACTTCTTTCCTGTTGCATCGCCTCCCGCATGTAAAATCCTTCTCCGGCTATGGCCACCTTCGAGGCCTAATATTATTTCGCCATCCTGCCTGTCGAATGGCATACCCATATCGATCAATTCTCGTACACGGTCGCGGCCTTCGTTAACCAAAACTTCAACGGCATTATAATCGCAAAGTCCACGTCCGGCAATCAGGGTATCCTCTAAATGGAGTTCGGGGGAGTCGTCGGGGGCAATGGCCGCTGCAATTCCGCCCTGAGCAAACCATGAATTACTTGTATCGAGTTCCGATTTGGTTACAATGGCAACCTTTCCGAAACGAGAAGCATACCATGCAGCGGTGAGCCCGGCAAGGCCACTTCCGATTACTACCGTATCAAAATGAAGATTTTGCATCAGTGCAGAATAATAATTCAGAATCAAAGGTAATATTATCAATCAATACCTAAACAATACGGGACTTCAGAAATCGAACCCACAGAAATAAACCTTTCATAGGGAATTTCTCCGTCGGCAACCATTTCGTGTTCCCATGTGATATGAAACGGAACATGAATGGCATATCCTCCAAGGGTAATTATGGGTATCACATCCGACTTTATTGAGTTTCCAATCATAAGAAACTCATCTGCACCAATATCGAGGTGATCTAACAATTTTTTGTAGTTGTCTGTATGCTTATCGGTCATAATTTCTATATGATGAAAAAATCCTCCGATCCCCGAATTTTTCAGTTTACGTTCCTGATCGAGAAGATCACCTTTTGTGGCAACAATCAGACGATAATGTGGCTTTAATTTTTTTAATACGTCGGGAACACCTGGTAATAATTCATTTTTGAGTGCAATCTGTTCTTTTCCCATTTCAATTATCCGGGCAATTGCTAAAGGATCAATTTCCCCTTTACTGATTTCGATCGCGGTTTCTATGAGCGAAAGCACAAATGCTTTTGTTCCATAACCGTAAAGTTCCATATTAGCCATTTCAACGGCATACAACTTTTTGTTTATTGCTTCGGCGGTTGCATATTGAGAAAGCAGTGAATAAAACTTCTCTTCGGTATTGCGATAATAAGGTTCGTTAACCCACAAGGTATCATCGGCGTCGAAACCAACTACTTTTATTTTTCCGGGATGAAAATTTATCATACTTCATTAAACTTGAGGTGCAAAAGTAAAAATTTCCACTCGATGATTTCTTGCAGAAAGCAATATCAGCTTTTGTGTTATTTTTACCCTGGTTTCGTCATACAAAATCAGATCATGAGAAGAACAGATTTTAAATTGCTTTTAATAGTATCAACTTTTTTCGTTTTCAGTAACTTTTCTGCTCCTTCCCAGATATTCTCCCCGAAATATGAATTTCGTGGTGTATGGGTGGCAACGGTGAATAATATCGATTGGCCATCGAAGCCCGGCCTGAGTACCGAAGCTATGAAAAAAGAGGCCATCGAATTACTCGATATGCACCAGCGTCAGGGTATGAATGTCATAATTTTTCAGGTTCGTCCCTGTTCCGATGCTTTTTATTATTCAGAACTGGAACCCTGGTCGAG
This sequence comes from uncultured Prolixibacteraceae bacterium, assembly GCA_964565015.1. Lineage (GTDB taxonomy): Bacteria > Bacteroidota > Bacteroidia > Bacteroidales > Prolixibacteraceae > UBA1413. The sequence goes on from CAZMDP010000207.1 coordinate 1,738, forward strand.
ATATCTCACCGGAACCCCGGGTAAAGCCCCGCATCCTTTTTTTGACCCTTTACAATTCTGGATTGAAGAGTCCCATAAAAGGGGAATGGAGCTTCATGCCTGGTTAAATCCATATCGTCTCTCGCAAAACAGTTCGGAACCCATAGCCGGCAATCATATTGCATTTAAAAACCCCGATTGGGTGGTAAATTATGGAAACAAACTTTATTTCGACCCCGGAGTGCCGGCAACAAGGACATATGTTACACGCGTGGTGTGCGATATAGTGAAGCGGTACGATGTGGATGCCATTCATTTCGACGATTATTTCTATCCTTATCCATTGAGCCAGCCGTTCCCCGACGAGGCTTCGTTTGCCCGATACAACCGCGCATTCATGCCCGGACAGAAAGATGACTGGCGCCGCGAGAATGTTGACATTCTGATTAAAATGCTGAATGATTCCATAAAAAATATAAAACCCTGGGTCAAGTTTGGCATCAGTCCGTTTGGTGTTTGGCGAAATCGGGCTATGGACAGCGAAGGTTCTGATACAAGGGCTGGCGTAACCAACTATGACCATCTGTATGCCGATGTAAGGAAATGGTTGCGCGAGGGTTGGATCGATTATGTTGTTCCGCAGATATATTGGGAAATAGGGCATCAGGCTGCCGATTTTGAGACGCTTGTAAGGTGGTGGAACAGAAATAGTTATGGAAAAGGTTTATATATCGGACATTCTCCTTATAAAATAGAATCGACATCAACGGTTGAAGCATGGCGAAAGCCCGACCAACTGCCCAGACAAATAGACCTTGCGCGAAAGTTTAACAATGTTGGTGGTAGTGCTTATTTCAGCAGCAAACAATTTAAACGCGACCTGTTTGGATTTCAGGATAGCCTTGTTAAGAGGATATACCGTCTGCCGGCCTTAACCCCTCCAATGCCCTGGCTGAAAGTTGAAAAGCCTGCAACTCCTTCGAAGATAAGGGTATCGGGGCGTAGGGTACATTGGCAGCCTGTCACCGTCTTTTCAAGATCATCGCAACCCACACGCTATCTCATTTATCTGAACGAAGCTGGAGCGCCATTCAACAAAGAGAATCCATCCTATATTGTTCAATATACCCATCTTACTGCGGTACAATTCAACCGCCGAAGTGGAAAACGAAAAACCTATGAAGTACGGATTTCGGCGCTCGATAGGCTAAACAATGAAAGCGAGCTCTCTGAGCCTGTCATTATCCGTCTATAAATTAACAAATTATATCTGGAAAACCATTCTAAAGATCAGGGATATACAATAATGGAAATAATAACCGAAAACGAACTGAAAAAGTACGGCAAAACCTTTTCCTTATCGAAAAAAGCTCTTGCCCTAATTAACCATCAAAAAGCCAACTGGCCACTGGCATCGGCAAACTATACCTCGCTTCGGCAGGTGCAAAACCGTTCGTTCAATTTCGGACATTTCAGAATCGATTGTCAGTTTAATCCCGGCCGAATACGGTCGTCGGCAGCTAATACCGATGCAAAAGCCATAGAGGCCAGGCCTTGTTTCCTTTGTGAGCCAAACCGTCCACCTCAGCAGACCGGAATTCAGTATGGTAACCATTACACCATCTTATGTAATCCATTTCCAATCTTTCCCTATCATCTGACTATCCCCCTGATAAACCATGAACCTCAGCAACTGGAGGGACATATCAATGATTTTCTGAAACTTACCCGCGACCTGGATGAATTTGTTGTGTTCTACAATGGGCCGCAGTGTGGGGCATCGGCCCCCGATCATTTTCACTTTCAGGCAGGAATAAAGGATGTTCTACCCGTTGAGGACGAAATGGACAACCTTATAGCCCATCATTCAGACCTTTTAATACAAACCACCGATATTCAAGTTTATTCTATTGAAAATTATTTAAGAAGATTAATTGTTTTCGAATCAGCGAATACCGGTTTATTATCCTCCTGGATTTCGAAAACTATGGCCCACCTTTCATTTCAGGGTAAGGAAGGCGAACCAATGGTAAATATTCTCGGATATTTCATGCAGGGTTCATGGAGGGTTATCTTGTTTCCACGTTCGGCACAAAGACCCCGTGAATATTATGCCGATGATTTTGAACGGATACTGGTTAGCCCTGCTGCTGTCGAACTTGGGGGACTTATTATTCTTCCCCGCGAAGAAGATTTTTACAAAATAACAGCCGATGATTTGACAAGCATTTATAGTCAGGTAACTTTACAGAAAAATGACTTTGACGAATTGAAAAAACGATTAATAGAAAACTCATGAGCAAGCAACCTATTCTCAATGTGGGGATTATGACCGGCAACCGTATTGAGTTTGTTCTCGAAACCGGATATCACCACAACAACAATATTCTTTCGCAAGGTGCGTATAGCATCGAGTTGAAAAAAGATAAAATGATATTTCAGGGAGAGGATATCCTGGTTATTACCGAAGATGATATTTCGCTGATCCCAATGTTCAGGACAAATTCCTTTTTACTCAAGGGCGTTACCATAGGCATTCAGTTTCACTGGGAACAAAAAGAAGATCAGCGTTTTACAGGAGGCCTTAGGTTAATTAAAGAAAATGGGAGCATCAGGGTAATCAATACAATCCACCTCGAAGATTACCTGAAGAGCGTGATATCATCGGAAATGAGTGCAACAAGCTCGGCTGAATTATTAAAGGCACATGCAGTAATTTCGAGAAGTTGGTTGCTGGCACAAATTGAAAAGAAAAAATCTATTGCAAAATCGGAAAAAAGGTTCAATTCGAACACAACTTCAGAATCAGAGATTATCCGTTGGTACGACAGAGAGGATCATTTGAGCTTTGATGTTTGTGCCGATGACCATTGTCAGCGTTACCATGGCATCACCAAAATAATTTCATCGGCCGCATCGGAAGCTGTAAACGAAACAAAAGGAGAAATCCTGATCTCGGGAAACGAAATTTGCGATGCCCGTTTCTCGAAATGTTGCGGAGGAATTTCAGAAAGTTTTGAGAACAACTGGGAACCCCTTCCAAAACCATACCTGACTGCAATTTACGATGGCAAACCTTTGGGGACGCAACCATCACTCGACCTGAGAAATGAAAAAAACGCGCGTGAATGGATTGAAAGCTCACCCGAGGTATTTTGCAATACTATGGATACTAAAATTCTGACACAGGTTT
>CAZMDP010000208.1:0-4908 GCA_964565015.1 uncultured Prolixibacteraceae bacterium
GCAGCTGGGATGGCTGCCCAACGGCACCGATTTCCCGGTGGAAGAGATCTATCCGCTTTACACCTTCTATTCCTCCGTTTTCAGGATCCACCACGACGAAACCCCGGCAGGAGGCTTCCAGATGGAGAACGCCCTCAGCCGGGAACAAACCCTTCGCTCGATGACCCTCTGGGGCGCCAAAGCCTCCTTTGAGGAGAACCTCAAAGGCAGCCTTGAACCCGGCAAATGGGCTGATTTTGTGGTATTGGACACCGACCTGATGACCGCTACCCCGCATCAAATCATGGAAGCTAAAATTGTGGCTACCTGGGTTGGAGGGGAGAAGGTTTTTTAAGGTTATCAGATATCCAGGTAAATGAATGACAATAACATTTTAATCTGGTTAAAGACTACCACCGGTAGGTAAACCCAACTGAAGGGATAATGGGGAACATACTTACCTGTTTTATTTTTCCGTGTTTATCTTTGTAATAATACCAGGGATTCATCCGGTTATATACGTTATAAACCGAAAAATTCCAACTATAGCTTTTATTTGATCCTTGCCGCCTGATGGTATTATACCCTATATCAAGATGGTGGAAAGCGGGCATTTTAAAATTGTTGGGATGGGCATAAGTGTGACGTGTGGAATACCATTCTTTTAAACCCCTGTAGTTATCAATTTCACCACCAGGTAAAATGTAACCATCCGTTTCGGTATCTGCAACGCTAATCCGGTTACCCGACTGTAGTGTGAACCCGAAAGTAAATGATTTCTCACTGTACTTTGAATTCCTGAACTGATAATTGGCCAAAATGGAAAAATCGTGACGACGGTCATATTCAAACGGGAACCATTCTCCGGCATTTATTGTATTGTACTGCCTTTCTGACCACGACAAGGTATAGGATACCATACCCGTAACCTTTCCTTCTGTTTTGTTTACCATAGATTCGATACCATAGGCACGGCCCCTGCCCGACAGGATGCTCTCCTCCCAATTGGTGTCGCTGGTATTGAGGAGCATTACCCCTTCATCGAAACGGGTTACATGGTGCAACCATTTATAATACCCTTCAACCCCGAAGCTGTAACCGGTTTGTAATTTACCTGAAGCGCCCAATGTAATCTGGTCGCCCGACTGTGGCTTTAATGTTTCGGTTGATGCTGCCCATAAATCGGTGGGTAACCCAAGTTCGGAGTTCGAAATCATGTGCAGGTATTGTATAGTGTGGGTATAAGAGGCCGATAAACGGGTATCGGGCCCTAAAATCAGGTTCCCTGTTAAACGGGGCTGGATACCGGTGTAGGTTTTTTCGCCAACCCTGTATGCCGAAAAACGCGCGCCTGCGTTGAAGTTTATCCGGTTAAGGCTGAAGGCATTTTCAATATAGCCTTCACCCGACCAGGCATGTTTACTGTATTGTAGGTTGATCAGGGTGTCCGATACGGCATTTTTCATTTGCACCATGTTGGGTTTAAAGTCCATTCGGGCAGCTTTTGTCCCAAACCTTAGCGTATATGTTGGCGAGGTATAGTATTCCCAATCCGTGTTCAGGCTTAGTTCGTTCAGGTTACTCGTGTTGAGAAACAGGGTTTTTACGTCGCCCGACTGGAATCTGCCCCCCATTTGGTGGGTAAAATGGCTATAGTAGCCCGAAAAGTTGGCAAACATCCTTTGAGAAAAGGTTTTATTCCACCGCAATACCGTTGTGGCATTGCCCCAGTGGTAGGTACTCCTGGTTTTATAACCATCGTACGACGAACGGTGAAACAGTTCATCTTTACCGGAATAAAAACTCAGGTAAAGGCGGCTGCCGGGGTTAAATATCCAGTTGGCCTTAGCGTTGAAATCGTAAAAATAGTACCCGAAGTTCTGGTCATAACTGTTAATTTTTTGAATGGCTCGCAGGGGAAGGTCAAAATAGGTGCGCCGCAATGCAACAATAAACGAGCCGGTATCCTTTTTTAACGGGGCTTCGTAGGTAAAGCTCCCGGCTATGGGGCTCACCGAAACCGAACCACCGTCCCTTTTCAGGTTTCCTTCTTTCATGACCACATCGAGGACCGATGATACCCTGCCCCCGTAGCGCGCAGGTATGCCCCCTTTGTAGAGCGAAACATTTTTGATGGCATCGGTATTAAATACTGAGAAAAAACCGCCAAGGTGGTTAACATTATATACTGGCACTCCGTCTAAAAGTATCAGGTTTTGATCGGGACTCCCCCCCCTTACATTGAAATTGGCCGTATTTTCGCGGCCCCCTTTTATGCCGGGAAGGTATTGAAGTGTTTTTATAAAATCGCGTTCGCCTAGTATTACCGGCGCTTTTTCCATTTCCTTCAGGTTAAGGGTTATCTGGCTGAGTGGCGACAAATCGCCCTTATGCTGCCCGGTGTTGCCTTTTACCGTAACCTCGCCGATCATCAAATTAGGGCGCAGCAATATATTTACAACTGTATCGGATTGGCTGGTTAAATCAAGCGCTGTACGTCCGTAGCCTACAAAGCCAAACTCCAGGCTGCGCACCGGAACCGGTACCGAAATACTGAAAAATCCATATTGATTGCTGATGGCGCCAGTGCCTGAGGCAGGGTGAAAAACTGTTGCCCCGACCAACCGCTCGCCCGATTGGGTATCACTGATATACCCGCTGATAGTTACCTTTTGCCCCATAACTGGCCGGGTAATAAAAAGAGCAATAAACGTAATAGCTGCTATTAAACAAAAACTCTTTGACATGTTCTGGCTTATTTTGATTGGAATTTAACTGCAGATATGGCCCCGAAAATGCCCCACCCGTTTTCGATATTAGAATGAATTTGCACCGATGTGCGGAAAGGCCAATCTTCAATATCATCAACCATACCCAATTTCAGGGTCGATTTCATATATTTATCAAAATGCTCATCGGCAGAAAACAATACATTCCATCCGTTTGTATAGGTTGTGGTGTATATAAATAAGGGCTTGCCATCGTACCCGGTATCGGTTATCCGCAAATAGTGCTCATACACATAACCAAAACGGGTTTCAACATCATTAAAACGGGTAAAATTATCGAAATAGGGTTGCATCTGAATATTCATTATGGAGGTTCCACTCCAAATACTGTTTACTACATTAGGTTTATAAAACCAATAAATATCCTTTCCTGGTTTATCATAAAGCGTGATACTTAAAGAAAATGAATATCTTTTAAATACATTGTTATAGAAGGTAGTATCTGAATAAAAGAATGAAATTTCAGGTTTTCGGGGAACTGTTGTTATTCCCGAAACGGGAGCAAATCCGGGGGCATCAACCGATATTGAATAATTTTTCCCTGCCAATGGTTTTTCGTTTATGGTATAATAACCATTGCCAGTATGGTTAAGATCCCATTTGTGTTGCCCGTTCTCCGATATCGTTACCCGTGCATTGCCAACAATCGTAACCTTTCCTGTATCAGATAAGGCCCTGGATAGCGTAACCCGCGCTTTTACAGTAGAATCGGGGCTTAGCACACAAACTACACAAAGTGCTGGAGTATGCTGAATGTCCAAAATTACCTCTTTCTCGCAGGAGAAACAGAATATACCGGTTAAAATAAGAAACAAATAGTTTAGAAATTTCATCTTAAATTGGTATTTTAAAGTTTGCCAGGAATTGCCCTGGCAAACTTTGTAAATTAGACTATAAAAACCCCCACCAACTAGAAGGGCAGGGCTGCAAAGGACCGGGCATCATACCCTGAAAACCCGAATGCATGGAGTTCATTATAAAATAATCGTCGTAGCTAAAACCACGGCATGAGGTTTTCCCTGAAAAACTAAATGGAGTTGCACTAAAAGGAGGATGTTGGTAATTCCCAATTCCATTCCAGATGTTTACAATTAAATAATTAAACAAAGTAAATTTAGCTGCCGGCTTTACTTCCAGACTGTATAACTTAGATGGGCAATACCTTAATTCATTATTCAAAAATGCTTTAGCCTCAGCCAGCGAATAATCAGTATTGTAATCGTTCCAACCGAACAAGTTTTTTTTCTGTGCCCGTTGTTTCAATAAATAAGATAAACGATATTCATGAACCTGTTGATTATTTGTATTTATATAATAGCCCAAATAAATTCTTTCAACCCGTAACTCATTTAGCAAACGCCTGTCACCTTTAGTGTACCAACGATTTGGATTCTGCTCAGGATCTGGATTATAGTTTGGGAAATCTGTGTACAAATAATCGTTAATTGTTGATTTTAACCTGGGCACGATTATAACTTCTCCCGATTCAGCATATTTTTCAATGTTATTAAGTTTCTGGAAATCGCCATCAGGAACAACTATTTGATCTTCAGAAGTAAATTGATAGAGTAAACTACCTATTTTAACAATTCCCTTGCTGTTTAATACCGGCACCAATAATTCGGTAACATAGGGGTAATCAATAGAATTATCTTCCGGGTCGAAATCATTAAACCGTAATTTTCCCCTGTTCCGCTCTTTGAAGCGATTAAATTCTTCTATCGATCTCAGTTTTTCGTACTCATCAAAGAGGGCATCAAATTGGCTACGGGCAGATACATAACTGAACTGTCGTTCCCATGCCTCTTTTTCTATTTGGTTAAATCCACCCAAAATCATAATAACGCTATCGACAGTGTTTATATCCTTAAACACCAGGTACCCGTTTTCGGCATACACATCGGGTTTAACCACTTCTAGTGGTTGTTCGTCAACTAAGACAGGTTCATCTTTCTGGCAGCCGTTAAAAACGGTTAATACCGCCAACAACATCAATAATAACCTAAATTTTTTCATACTTTTGTTACGTTTTATGGAACGGGAAGCGCTAACTTCCCGCTCCGGTTAATAAAACAGACCTGCAACCCGGTTCTTTTAAAGGGCTGGGTTGCTTTTTGCCCTTGATAATATGTTGTGTTGT
>CAZMDP010000209.1:0-4906 GCA_964565015.1 uncultured Prolixibacteraceae bacterium
CGCTTGCCGAAGCGGAAAAAAAATTTGACAGTGTTTCATTTCTCAAGATGGAAGCCGAAAAATTACAGTTCGCCGATAATACTTTCGACTTAACGACCCTGTCGAATGCACTGCATCACCTGCAGTTCCCCGAAAAGGCACTCAGTGAGATGAAGAGGGTTACCAAACCCGGAGGATGGATTGTGATAAGTGAAATCATTTCCGACGGTTTAAACCCGGCACAGGAGAATCAGAAATTATATCACCATCACCGAAGTTATATCGATCGGATGAACGGCCTTTCGCACCGCGAAACCTACTCCGGCTCCGAGGTATTGGAATTACTTGAAACCAATCACCTGAGGCCTTTCGAAAATTTCAGATATGATCGGATTCCCGAACCGGAGAGAGACCCCGAAAAACTCAAAGAATGGATAATCAAAATGAAATCATACCAGAAATATATTCCCGAAGGTAAAAATGATGCCGTTTTATCGGAATGGTTCAACCAATTCGAAGAAAGGGTATTTATTCATGGATTTCAACCGGCAAGTAATCTGGTTGCTTCAATCAGAAACGAAAAATAGAAGCATCATTAACAATTTCAGGTTCTCAGCGCCTCTGCCCCGCCGGTAATCTCGAGGATTTCCTTTGTAATGGCCGACTGACGTGCTTTATTGTATTGGAGGGTAAGGTCACCGATCAATTCGGTGGCATTGTCGGTTGCCAGATGCATCGCTGTCATGCGCGCGCCATGTTCGGCAGCATGCGAATCGAGCATGGCCTTGTAAAAATCTGTTTTAAGCATTCGGGGGATAAGTTCTGTTATTATTTCGGGTTTCGAAGGTTCATATATTACCAAATCGCCTGTTGGCCGATTTTCACCTGTTGGCACCTGCACCGGTAAAAAAACGTTTACAACCGGATTTTGAATGGCTGCATTGATGAATTCGTTGTAAACCAGGATGACTGTATCATATATGCCTGTAACAAAACTTTCGAGGATATCGGTTGCTATCCGGTCAATTTCATAATAGTTGAAATGATCCCACACCTCGTGAAAAGAGTTTTTTACCTGAAGGCCAAAGGCATGAAGCTGCCTTTCGCCCTGCTTCCCAATCGAAACAATATCCACATTACCCTTGATGAGCTGATCGGGGAATGAATTATAAATCAGGTTAGCAGCAGCCCTGGCAATATTAAGATTGAAACCTCCGCATAATCCACGGTTTGATGAAACTACCACTACCATGATTTTTTCTACAGGCCTTATTTCGCAATAGGGCGATTGGGTATTACAATCCATCGAACTTGCCAGGTGGGTTAGTATTTCGTGCAGTTTTCCGGCATAAGGCCTGAAGTGGATAATCGCATCCTGTGCTTTTTTAAGCTTTGCCGCCGACACCATTTTCATGGCGCTGGTAACCTGCCGGGTAGTTTTTATCGAAGCAATTCTTGTCCTTATTTCCTTTAATCCTGGCATTCAATATTATTTTTACCTATTAATAAAACAGATCAGTTTTGAAAAAACCTTGCAGCTACTTCGGCAGCGGCTTTACGGATTACCTGCTCCATTTCATCGGTGAGATCTCCTTTTTTAAGTCTTTCAAGGATTTCCTTATATTGCATTTCCATCAATTCTATAAATTCGGTTTCGAATTGCCTGATTTTATCGGTAGGAACGCGCCTGAGCAGTTCTTTTGTTCCGCAATAAATAACGGCAATCATGTGTTCAACCTTCATGGGCTTGTACTGTCCCTGTTTCAGGATTTCCACGTTCTTCCTTCCTTTATCGAGAACCCGCAAGGTTGCAGCATCGAGATCGGAGCCAAACTTTGCAAAGGCTTCGAGTTCCCTGAATTGTGCCTGATCGAGTTTCAACGTTCCGGCAACTTTTTTCATGGCTTTCAATTGTGCCGAACCACCAACCCTTGAAACAGATATACCTACGTTAATTGCGGGGCGCACACCGGCATTGAACAGGTTCGACTCAAGAAAAATCTGTCCGTCGGTAATTGAAATAACGTTGGTGGGAATGTATGCCGAAACATCGCCAGCCTGTGTTTCAATAATTGGCAGTGCTGTAAGCGAACCGCCACCTTTTACTTTACCTGCAAGACAGGCCGGCAAATCGTTCATTTGAGCGGCAATTTCGTCCGATTCGATAATTTTTGCGGCCCGTTCGAGCAAACGGGAGTGCAGATAGAAAACATCGCCCGGATATGCTTCACGGCCAGGCGGCCTGCGCAGCAGCAACGAAACCTCGCGGTACGATACTGCCTGTTTCGATAGGTCGTCGTATATGATAAGGGCATCGCGTCCGGTATCCCTGAAATATTCCCCGATGGCCGCACCTGCATAGGGTGCATAGAATTGCTGGGCTGCCGGATCGGCCGCTGTTGCCAGAACAATTACCGTATAGTCCATGGCACCGTGTTTCTCCAGTGTCGAAGCAATTGCCGCCACGGTTGAACCTTTTTGGCCAATGGCCACATAGATACAATAAACCGGTTTCCCTTTTTCGAAGTTTTCGCGCTGGTTAATAATGGCATCAATAGCAATGGCAGTTTTTCCGGTCTGACGGTCGCCCACAATCAGCTCGCGTTGTCCGCGCCCTATTGGTATCATGGCATCGATGGCTTTTATCCCGGTCTGCAGGGGTTGTTTCACCTGCTGTCTGAAAATTACCCCGGGCGCTTTACGCTCGAGTGGCATTTCAAAAAGTTCACCCGATATGGGCCCTTTGTTATCAAGTGGTTCGCCTAATGTATTGATGACCCTGCCCAATAAACTTTCGCCCACCATTATTGAGGCAGTCCGGTTGAGCCTTTTAACCGTATCGCCTTCTTTTACCATATCAGAAGCACCGAGTAACACGGCCCCGACATTATCCTCCTCAAGGTTCAGGACAATGCCTTTAATACCCCTCTCAAATTCAATCATTTCGTTTGACTCGACATTTGAAAGGCCGTGAATTCGCGCAATGCCATCACCTACCTGCAGGACAGTGCCCACCTCGTCGAGGTCGGTCCTCCTCCTGAAATGTTCAAGCTGGTCGAGCAATATTTTTGATACTTCTGCCGGTTTGATATCCGCCATATTGATGAAATTTAATTTTTTAACTCAAATATTTCTTTCCCGCTAAGTTCCTCTCTCACTTTACGTAGCTGATTTGATATGCTGCCATCGTACTGCAGGTCACCGATACGAAGAACAAGGCCGCCAATAATTTCGGGCTTTACCTTTTCTGTGAGTTCAATTTTTTTCCCTGTTTTTAGTTGTAAGTACCGGGTTATGTTTTGCCTTATTTCGTTATTAAGTTGAAATGCAGTAGTTATTACCACTGGTGCAATTCCTTGTTTTTCGCGGTACATGTCGTGAAAATCGCGGCAAATATCGGGTAATTTCGATTCTCTGTGGTTTTCGGCCAACAGCAGGAGAAAGTTGAGTGTGAGGGGATGAATTTTTTGTTTAAAAATTTGGTTAAAAGTATCTTTTTTCGAAGAGGTTTTAATAACCGTGCTCTGAAGAAAAACCAAAAAATCATCCGATTGACGGCATAAACCGGCAATGGAGGCCATATCATCAGCCACCTGTGATAAAATATGGCTGTTTTCGGCAGCCATAAGCAATGCTTTTGAATACCTGACCGATATTTTACTTTCGTTCATTGCTTAGTTCATGGTTAAGTCCTGGAGCATAACCTCGATAATTTTTTCCTGTTCGGAGGTTGGCCGAACCTTTTCCTTCAATATTTTTTCAGCAATTGAAACCGATAAATCGACTACCTGCTTTTTAATGTCGTTGATGGCAGCCATCCTTTCAAGCCTTATTATCTCGCGCGACTGGTCGATAACCTTAAGTGCTTCGAGCGAGGCTTTTTCGTGTGCTTCGGCAATAATTTTGTCCCTGATTTCGCGCGCTTCCTTTAATATCTGTTCTTTTTCGCGCTGGGCTTCAAGCCTGATGGCTTCATGGTCGGCTTTGAGGGTGGCAACTTCCTGTCGGGCCTGTTCTGCCGCCATCAGGGCGTTTCGGATATTTATTTCACGCTCCTTTAGCGCATTTAATATCGGTTTCCATGCAAAACTTTTCAGGATCATAAATACAATCCCGAAAACGATGACCATCCAGAAGATGGTACCCGGATTTGGTGATACTAAACCCATAATTCAAAATTTTACATTAAGGGGATGATCCCGGCAATCCCGGGATACAATCCCCATTAACAATGAAATTCGTTATCCGAGGAAAATTACCAACGCACAGGTAATAACTGCAAAAAAGGCAACCCCCTCAATCAATGCAGCCGAAATGATCATGGTTGACCTGATGTCGCCACTTGCTTCGGGCTGTCGTGCAATGGCTTCCATGGCGCTGGCTCCAATCCGGCCAATACCAATGGCAGCGCCAACTGCTGCCAACGCTGCACCAATGGCTGCGCCTAATAAACCCAAAGCCTGGCTTGCCAATAAAACAAACAATGCTGTCATAACTTAATGTTTTGTTGTTGAATGTATTAATGATGTTCTGCTGTGGCCATACCAAAGTATAGTGCCGACAACAGGGTAAATACGTAAGCCTGAATAAATGAAACCAATACATCGAGTAAGGTAATGAAAACCGAAAATGCTACCGATATCGGGCTTATCCCCCATCCGGCAATGGCTCCCAATGAATTGGCAAATATGAAAATCAAACTTATAAAAACGGTAACAATCAGGTGTCCTGCAAGCATGTTGGCAAACAAACGCACCATTAAGACAAAAGGCTTTGTAAACATGCCTGCAAATTCAACAAATGGCATAAGTGGTATCGGGAATTTCATCCACCATGGAACATCAGGGTTGAAAATCTCTTTCCAGTAATGCCTGTTGCCATTCAGGTTGGTCATGAAAAAAGTAAATAGGGCCAGAACCATGGTAAT
>CAZMDP010000210.1:0-4899 GCA_964565015.1 uncultured Prolixibacteraceae bacterium
GGAAGAACCGGCCGCCAGGCGTCTTGAGCCCGCACCAACCCGGATTGAACCACGCCAGGAAGGTACCCCTGCCACTACCCCACCGCCGCCACCTGTGAGGACCCAAACTGCACGTGAAGAAGTTATGACACAGGATTTTGAGCAAAGTGCCGCTATCGAACAAGCCCGCCGCCGAAGGCAGCAGGAAGAACAGCAGCGCCAACAGCAATTACAGGAAGAACAACGGAGGCAAGCGGCCGAGAGGGAACGTCAGCGACAGGCCGAACTAGAAAAACAACGTATCGAAGCCGAAGCCAGGCGCAAGCAGGAAGAAGAAGCCCGTCGTATTGCCGAAATCGACAGCCGCACACGCGATGCATTTGGTCGTACCAACACCGGGGCAAGTACCGGTAGCGGAACCGGTCAAAGCCAGGGCGCAACCTTCCCTGGAGGTAACCAGGGAGTGCCCACCGGCGATCCAAATGCAGGCACATACGGGCAGGGAGGAAGCGGTTCAGGCACACAGGGAAGCGGTATTTCTTACAGCCTCTCCGGCCGGTCGGCAACCTCAACCCCAAAACCCAATTATCCAGGCCGTGAAGAAGGAATTGTAGTTGTAAATATTACAGTTGACCGTAATGGCAATGTTACAGCTGCCACTGCCGGTGCAAGAGGATCAACCACGATAAATCCAGAATTACTTGATGCGGCACGCCGGGCAGCACTTCAGGCAAAATTCAATGTTGATAACAACGCCCCTGCTTTCCAGACAGGTACAATTACTTACAGATTTATACTTGGTCAGTAATTTATTAGATATTAACCGGTTATCGATACCGGGTAAAACTTCCTAAAGGAATATCACCTTTATCTATGTTTCAATATCCTGTTTTTTATTGAAACGTTGAATATCAGAAACAAAATAAATAAGGCACACTTTACCCGGATCAGCAAAAGCCAGGTAAGAAGAAGTGTGCGGATGTCCGCAAATTGTCGTAATGATTTCGGGACGTTGGTCTTTTAGTAAAATTTCGCGCATAAAACAAACGTTTAACTTTTTTTTGAAAAGCATAAATCGATGGTTTCGATTTCTTTGAATAGCAACTATTAAATCCAATGGAAAAATAGGTTATAACATAAACATTTGCAAATATTTTTTTCCCGCTTTGAGACTTTTTTAATCTTCTGTTATATACCTGATATCAAGCATTATCCCTAAATTAAAAATACAAAATTCCCGTTCCTGTGCAAATAATTCCCTTTTTGAAATTAATTTTCAACAGGCTGATTGTGAAAATTTTGCGTAAAAATATTAAAGTACCTATTTATATAATATAGATTTTGGCCTGTTCTCCAAAGCTGCACCAAAGGTTTTATTTGGAGTTGGTCCCATTATAAATTCAAGAATCCCACCTTTTATGATATCCCCATGTGTAATAAACGATTTCTCATAAGGTCGGCCATTAAGGGTAACAGACTGAATGTAAATATTCTCTTTCGAATTATTTGCAGCTTTAACTGTAAACTTCCGTCCATTGGGTAGATTAATGGTAGCTTCTTTATGCAAAGGACTTCCGAAAACATAAGCCGAATTTGAGGGATTAACCGGATAAAAACCCAAAGATGAGAAAATATACCACGCCGACATCTGCCCGCAATCTTCGTTTCCAATAATTCCATCGGGTTGGTAGGTATAGTGATGCTCGAGTATATAACGCACCTTTTCGGCTGTTTTCCATTGCTGGCCACCGTATGCATAAAGATACACCGTGTGGTGACTTGGCTCGTTTCCATGTGCATACTGTCCGATGAGCCCACTTATATCAGGCGAAGCCCCTTCGTTCAATTCCGATGGTATAACAAAAAGACTGTCAAGACGACGGATAAATATCTCTTCCCCGCCCAAAAGCTCAATAAGTCCTTCCGGATCATGAGGTACCATCCAAAGGTATTGCCAGGCGTTTCCTTCGGTATAATTTCCTTCTTCGTGTATGGTAAATACAGGATCAAAAGGCTCGCTCCATGTTCCATCGTAATTTTTTCCACGGAAAAATCCCACGGAAGGATCGTAGTAATTTCGGTAAAAACCTGCCCTTTCCTTAAAAATTTTATAATCGTTTTCCCTTCCAAGCTCTTTTGCCATTTTGGCAATTGCCCAATCGTCGACCGCATATTCGAGCCCTTTTGAAACCGATTCGCGCGTCTTATCAGCCGGAACATAACCAATTTCGGCGACAAATGGCAATCCATCCCCATCATCATGATTGGCTGTAATGATCATGGCATCCAATGCTTTATCAGCATCAAAATCGCCAATTCCTTTGAAAAAAGCGTCGGCAATAACCGGAATGGAATGGTTACCCACCATGGTACCTGTTTCACAGCCCATTAGGTGCCAAACCGGAAGACTACCCTGTTGATCGAAAATTACCATCATAGATTTTACAAAATCGTTAACCCTGACGGGATCGAGGATGGTGAATAGAGGATGTGCAGCCCTATAGGTATCCCATAACGAAAATACAGTGTAATTGTTAAAACCAGGATTTGGATATACTTTCTTATCGGTCCCCCGATATTCGCCGTTTGCATCGTTAAAGAGTGAAGGATGGATCATCAAATGGTACATAGCAGTGTAGAAAGTCCTGAGTTCGGCAGGATCATCACTTTTTACATCAATTTTTTCCAATTCACGGTTCCATTTCCGGGTGGCTTCAGATACCACTTTATCGAAATCTCAATGTTGTACCTCCGCTTTAATATTTGCCAGAGCATTTTCTTCACTAACAGGCGATATACCAACTTTCAGCATTATCTCCTTTTTACCGGTATCAGAGAATGTAAAAACAGCTTTCATCGTTTCATCATTGCCATTTAAAGCAATCTCGTCTCCTGAAATATTGAAAAGGTTGTAGCTATCCGGTACTTCAGAAATTTCAACAGCAAAAAACAGCCTCTGGTCTGGTGCCCAGCCTCTCGAATGGCGATAACCTGTATAAGTCTTATCATCTATTTTTCTGATATTTGCCTGGGTTACCCTATCCCAGCCAATTCCTGCACGAAGGTCAATAATTATTCGGGATGTATCATTTCCCGGAAATCTGTAACGGTGTACCCCTACCCTTTCGGATGCAGTAAGTTCAACCGAAATATTATAACTGAGCAGATCGACCTGGTAATAACCGGGCCGCGCTACTTCGAAATCGTGAGAATAATACGATGCATAACCGTTTGAAATATCCTCCTGCTTTCCCGGATCTATTAAAAGTTTTCCGGTATAAGGCATAATCAATACGTCGCCCAGATCGCCAATCCCTGTGCCGCTCAGGTGAGTATGTGAAAACCCATGCATCACACTGTCGGAGTAATGGTACCCCGAACACCAATCCCAACCTTTAACGAAATTGGTAGGACCAAGCTGAACCGCTCCGTATGGCACATTTGCGCCGATGAAAACATGTCCATGGTAGTCGGTTCCAATGTATGGATCAACAAAATCGACATAATTTATTGTTGGGGTAATTTTTTTACATGTTACAGAAATAATAGAGGCAATCACAATAAAAGCCAGAATCTTTGAAATATGCATAATCAAATACTTTTTAAAAAAATACAAAAGTATTAAAATAAATAAAAAAAACCGGCACATCGGCCGGTTTTAACCACTATATGTCGATTTAAAAAATTTTGACAGAACAGGTAAAATCAGATTTCAGTTACTTTCAGATCGCTTCGGTTTCAACTACTTTCGATAAAATTTCGTTGTAAGGCAACAATAGAAAATGACGGCCTTCAAACTCGATTTCGGTTCCGGCAAATTCCTTGTACAATACCTCATCGCCGGGTACAATCTCTGCATTTTCAATTTTTGCAATGGCCACAACTTTGGCAACCTTTTGCTTCTCCTTTGCAGAATCAGGGATAATTATCCCACCTGCTGTACGCTGTTCGGCCCTGCTTTCGGTAATTTCGAGCAGAACATTCTGATTAATTGGTTGTAACTCTTTCATTTTTACCTTTCTTTAAAATTTTAATTAGTGGATAATAAAATCTTATTAATATTGTCGATAAACATTTTTTTCGTATCCTCTTTCGAACGGGCAATTCCTGAAGTCATAACAGGACGGCCTTCTTTGGGGATGTAGAGAAATGCCGGAATTCCCCTTATTCCGAATACTGCAGCCAATTCTTTTTCCTTCTCGGTATCGATTTTATAAATATCGACCTTACCGTCAAATTCATGAGAAATTTCCTCGAGGATTGGCGCTGCAATTTTACATGGTCCGCACCAATCGGCATAAAAATCTATCAATGCAGGTTTATCGCCCAGAAATTTCCATTCCTGAGGCGAGGCTTCATAGTTCCAAACCGATTTCAGGAATTCTGATTTCACCAGCATTTTTGTGCCACCAGCCTTTGTCGGGGATGTCATGGCAACCTGATCGGATGTGGATACTATATCAATTGTTTTTTGCGTATCTTTCTTATCCTTGTTGCTGTTAGCCTGGCTGTTACCGCACGATACAAGCAGAAACATCGCCATTCCTGTTATTAAAATTAACTTTCTCATATTCAAACTTTTTTATTTTATATTCAACAATCTGTTTATTCTTTCCCTATCAAATCCTACTATCATCTGACCATTAATCTCGGTTTGTGGTACACCCTGCTGTCCGCTTTTTCGGACCATGGACTCGGTTGCCTTTTGATCGGATGAAACATCAATCTCGCGATATTTTATTTTATGGTTGTCGAGATGCCGCTTCAATGTTGTACACCACGAACATGTAGGCGTAGTATATACAACTACCGATGGAACAGTTTTATTTTCGTCAGAACTCTTTGCTACAAATATAGCATTTTCAAAAATTGCTTTGAACTGTGCAGGCTGATAACAGCCTTTGATAACGTTAATCAAAA
>CAZMDP010000211.1:0-4886 GCA_964565015.1 uncultured Prolixibacteraceae bacterium
GGATACTTGCTGAACCGCATAGCCCAGTGCTTTTTCCTCGCGTCTGATACCCAGTGCTGTAACCACTACCTCATCCACGCCAAAAATTGCTTCTTCCATGGTAATATTGATTACCGACCGTCCATCGACAGGAATTTCCTGGCTTTTCATCCCGATAAACGAGAAAATGAGCCTGGCGGTTTCGGGAACGTTTGTCAGAGAAAAATTCCCGTTTATATCGGTTACCGTTCCTGTGGTTGTTCCTTTAATCACCACCGTAACTCCGGGCAAACCACTTCCGCTGCGGTCAGATACTTTCCCTGCCAGGACACTTTGTTGTACCGATGGAGCCATGCCTGTTTCAACATTTTTTTTGTGAACCACAATCAGACGGTTGTTTACTGAATAGGTAAGGTCGGTACCTTCGAGCACCGATGCCAGAACCTTATCCACCAACTCTCCCTCAAAGCTGGCATCGATCCGTTTCGATAAATCAACCTGTTGAAGGTTGTAGAAGATGGAGAACTCCGATTGAGCCTCAATCTTTTCAAAAACTTCCTCAAGAGTGAGGTTTTTTCCTGCCAGGTTTAGCTTGGTTGTCTGGGCGTAATTTGCACCGGCAACCTGCATCAGGGCAGCAAATAACAATAGCCATGTCAGTTTCATAATTTTAAGAATTTTTGAAGCATCAACTGCATATTGACACTCCCCATGAATCCATTTTTTTTTCATAGTTTTGCAATGATTTGATAATTATTCAATTAATTATTACTCGTGAAGGCGGATGGTTGTAGCGGACCACCGCCTTCGTTATTTCATGGACTAAAAAATATTTAAAAGAACGTTTTGGCATAATCATTAGGCCTACATAGCGGTGTAAATTGTCATACCTATTTTTTTGCCGGTTTATACAGTATTTCGAATTCTCTGTCGTTCACCCTTTTATAGTCAATTGGGGTGGTTAATTTCAAGGCATCGAGAACCTGCCAGATGGTTTCCTGGTTTTTAAATCTTCCTGAATAAGTAAACCCCATTAATTCGGGTGCTTCGAAAGTGAGTTTCACATCGTACCACCTTTCAAGCCGCCTCGATAATTCGGCGAAAGCCATATTGCGGAAAATAAAATCGCCATCCTTCCAGGCTACTTCGGGTTCCACATCAACTGCAAGTAATGAGTAACGATTGGTTTCGCGGTCGTAACGCAACCTTTCGCCCGGCTTAAGCTTGAAACTCTGCCCCGAACGGTTAAAAGTCAGGGAAATACTGCCATCGGTGAGTGTGGTATTGCTGAATAGATTATCAGTGTAGGAACAAATATTGAAAGAAGTTCCTGTAACCTCAATCACAAAATCATCGGTATGAACAAAAAACGGCCTTTTATTATCGGGGATAACATTGAAAAATCCTTCGCCCGAAAGATGAACTTTACGTTCGTACTTCAGATTACCTTCGTTATAAGTAAGCGTACTTCCCGAGTTCAGAATTACCGAAGATCCATCGGAGAGGGTTATTGTTGATTTCGAACCATAAGGTACTTTGAAAACAATTTCCCGTTCATCAATCTTCTGTTTTCCCTGGTTCATTAAAATACCTGCAAACAGGCCAATGGCAAGCACCGCCGCTGCTGCCACCGCCTGTTTCCAGTACGAAATCCGCACTACCTTCTTCTCTGATTGATTTTTGTAAAACCGGGCTAATTGTTTGTCAATTGAAAAATCCTTTCGGGGTATAGTATCCCATGTATCTTTTATTTCGTTAAAAAGTCTTTTGTGGTCGGGGTTCTCATTTACCCAGCTAAATAACTCTTCAGCCTCCTTTACGTTGTAATCTCCGTTCAGATAACGTACAATAAGGTTCCCGAAGTAATTATCATTATTCATTTTTAATCTCTGATTTTATTCTTTTATACCCAATACAAACGAAGCGTAAAAACTACGTCAACTTTTTTCAAAAAAATCAATTTATGATATCAGACTGGAATTTCGAGCTTGAGTAGGCGATGAAATAATACGAAGAATGTTTTTGGTGAGAGTTTTTTTCTTAAAGCAGCTAAAGCCCTGTAAATCCGCGTTTCAACTGTCCTGATTGGCACATCAAGTTTTTCGGCAATTTCCTTGTTCTTCAGTCCATCGAAACGACTGAGTATAATTACTTCGCGCTGCTCCTCCGATAAATCTTCAATGGCCGCATGAATTTCCATGTAAGTTTCTGATTCAATCAGCGATTTCTCGGCCGAACCGTAATAGTCAAGCTCCAATTCCTTCAAGCTCCTTACTACCTGCGATTGGTGTATGCTAACAATCTTCTGGTGCTTTAGGTAATTGATACAACGGTTCCTGACGGAATTGAACAAATAGGGTTTGAGGTGGCTCTCAGGCTTATCAAACAGGCGTTTTTCGTAAACTGCAGTAAATATATCCTGTACGGCATTATGGGCGTCGTCCTCGGTACCCACAAATTTCATGGCATACTGAAACAAACGCTGATAATATTTTCTGAATACAATTTCAAAATCTTCCATAAAGAAGAATGTAGCGGAACGCAAAAGTACGAAAAACAACAACTAAAAATCGGGATTCAGGTTTTCCCATTTAACTTTCCACATTCCGTTATCGGGGAAGCCGGGATTTTTTACTTTGCACCCTTCCCATCCGGCACACATCAGTGCCACGGCTTTGAGAAGGCCACCGTTTCCGGGAAGGTAAATCTGCAGCCTTTCATCCTGATAGTTGTGGCCGTTAACCAGATAGGTGTTCTTTTGTACATCTTTCAACAACGCTTCGAGGGCGATTTCGGGCTCGTTCAATCGTGTGGCACACATGGCCACCATGGGATAATCCCATCCCCACGTATGGGGCCAGTCCCACTGTTCCATTATCAGTTTCAGGGTGTTGCGCATGGTTTCCTTATCCACTTTTTCCCACAGCGGCAACATACCGAGGGTTCCCAGCACCATCGGGTGATCGCGCATGTTCGCCGGATTGGTATATGAATCGGGAGCGTTGGCAATGCCCATGTAGAGGCCATCGATGGCTACCGGAGCAGGAAGGTTATTGCGCACCTCTTCCCACCTGGTTTCGATGGGTTGCCCCAAACGTTGCTTCCATTGTTGTGCGATGGTTAATCCCCAGTGCCAGTAAGCCAGTTCAAATGGTGGGTTCATGGTGGTTAACCTATCCCAGTGTTCCTGTGCCGGAATAAGCGGGGGCGAAAGGTTGTATTTACCCGTTTTTTCGTCGAACAAAGCAAAATCGGCCATAAAATCGGCAGTGGCAAAAACCATGTCGGCATATTTCAGAAGGGTTTCGGTTTCAGGACTTTCCTGGTAAAGTTGCTCGGCAAAGTAAATGAAATGGGGTTGCTGCCATATCAGATAAGAGCCGACAGATGAAGGGCTGTTCTGTCCTTCGGGGCCAACCATTTTTGGCCAGCGCACACCCTGGTAACCCTGCAGTTGGGTAAAGCCGGCAGCTTTGCCATAAATATCGCGGTAATAGCCGAGCTGCCGCTCCATATATTGCAGACGTCGCCAGTTGAAGAAATGGGCACTGTGCCACCAGTGCATTTCGAGGTGAAACTTACCATACCAGCTGTTGAAAGTCAGTCCGGTTTCCTGCGGAGGCAGGTTTCCCGAACCGTTCACTTTGGTAAGGTATTGTGAAAGTACCACACGGCGCTCCAGTTCGTGGGCGCGAGGGTCGGTACATTCCGAAAAATCGACAGCGCCACCGCTCATCCAGAATCCTTCCCAGTGCGACTGGCTGTTTAGCCTGGTTTCTTCGAAAGTCGGCAATATATGATCAATACTATCGGGCGAAAACAGGCACGAAAATTCGATCGTTTTGGATTTTGCCCCGGGTTTCAGTACAAAACTGTGTAATGCGGTTTCCCTGAACTCAGCTTCGCCGTTCCAGTCTATCCGGGTAAAATAGGTGTCATCATCTAGCTTCCGGCTGATGGTTGCCGTGTTTGGACCCGATTCCGATATGCGGGAAGTGTGTTTTTCAGGGGAATCGAAATCGTAACCGGCATGGGTATGCACCGGCATTCCGTATGGGAAAAGCCATTCGACCGACAGCCGTCCGGCAGCAATCAGGGGTGATTCAATTCTTGCAGAAACCAGGTCGAGCTGCTGATGGGCAAACAGCTGCACCTCAACCGGCTGTCCATCCACCTCGAAACTGCTTGAAACCTGGCCCCGCCACAAATCGAGTTGGTGGTCGGGGTTAACCACATCCCTGAGGGTAATTTCTTCACTGTTATCTTTTATAATAACCAACCGGATAATCCCCAGATGCAGCCGGTGCGGGTTTTCGCGAAAATAGCTGACCGCCCCCATCGCCCGGGCAGATGAATTCAACTGATGTTCGTAAGGAACCTGCCGGCCATTTACCTCATGGTAAAGAAATGTTTCGGCTATATGGTAATTTTCCGTATTTGGCAGGGTGTGCCAGCCCCAGTTCGACATGGTTCCCAGCGAAACCCCGCTTTCGTATTCCTTATAAAAAGTCTGCAAACCGGTAATATCGGTCGTAAAAGCAAAGTTACCGTTGCCCACTGTGAGCGATGCCAAAGGGTCGAACGACTCTACCCGAATATTATGCCGGTTAACCAGTGCATGGCGGTCGATGGGCGAATGCCGGGTACTTTCTCCACAGGAAAACAAAATGGGAAATAGTATTGAAACAGCAAATACCTGTATTCTCATAAGCGATAAAATAGTGTTTTCCCAAAAGTAACCAATATAATGAATAAAGGATTTGGGAAATGGCATCGAATACAGGATTTGAATGAAAAACAACTTTGAAAATTGAATGTTTAACAAAATTTTTTATCTTGGGGGCATGAAAAATGTCTTAACCCCCTAAAAAGTTGGACAAAATTTTAAAAACAATTTTGTAACAATT
>CAZMDP010000212.1:0-4858 GCA_964565015.1 uncultured Prolixibacteraceae bacterium
CTTATATAAGTAGAAGTTCTTTGGTCTTTGTTTTCAACCCATACCTTGTATTCCCTTTCGAGAATCATTTCAATAATCGGAGCCGGAACAAAAGGAGTAATCAGCTCAAATATCTCGCCTTCGTTGAGGCTTTTTACACGGTGCAATATCTCATTCATCGGACTTTCGCCAGCATTGATCATTTTTGTAGCATCAAAATGACCGGCAATTTTTTCAGATGAAAACCATTCCGGCGGTTCTGCCGAAAGGTAACCGGCAACTTCAACTGCTCCAGAACCAATCGACTGACCAATTTCTGACCTCAGACGGCTTACCAGGTCTTCAACAGGCATATTACCAATAATGGCGGCCTGCTGAAGGGTGGCTACCTTAGCCACGGTTCTGCGCAGAACCGGGTTTTTAAGTTTTGCAAAAACCGGCGAGATTTCGATCAACACCTCTTCCAAAGCAGGGTAAGCATCGAGCAGTTCCCCTACTTTGGTTTTTGGTGTGATCATTAAATTATGTTGTGTCATGTCAAATTACTTTTTCACGTACGATAGCAGCCTTTGCTCTCCTTCGAGTTTCCTCAAATGGGTAAGGTCCTGAGTAAATTCTACCGTACCAAGATAATCCCCGTTGTTGTCGCGAAGGGCGAAATATTCGATATAAATAAATTTCTCTTTGAAATTTATCCAGAATGCGGCACTGCTTTCACGTCCGCTTTTAAAATCTTCGAGAATACGGTCAACAATATCGACACTCGATGGCGGATGACAATTGCGCACATCGCGCCCAAGTATGGCACGGTTGCGGGTAAAAACCCGGTCTGGGCCCAGGCTGAAAAACTTTACCTTATCGTTTTTATCCACAAAAGTCAGATCGATGGGAAGTGTCCTGAAAAGGGCTTCCATTTCTTCAACATTGAAACTGCCTGTACTTAACTGAAAGTTCCCCTTAACCCCGAATTCGGGCTCTCCAACCACCACTCCTTCTGGTTTCCATTCGACCTGCGGGTCGTACAGACAATAGCCAAACTCCATGGTCTGCTGGTAAATGCTGTACCAGTCGGCATCGGTAAGCTGATCCATGGCCATAGGGAAAAGAATTTCCTCTTCTTTCATAATCATATCGGTAACAGCCTGGAGCGCCGGTGAAAGAACCATTTCGGTTATGGTGAGTGCTTCTTCGGGGGTAATCTCTCCTTCGGCACTGACCGCTTCAATTGCGGCTTTTATAAGGGCCCTGGTTTCGTCATGTTTTCCCCACATTACTTTCGGAGGGCCTGTTATTCCGAGCTTTTCGAGGAAAGGAAACAACAAATATTCTTTTCGTTGGTAATGTTTATCTACATCCCACAGGCTGTTTAGCTTAGCATGAATTTTTACCAGCCATCCTTTCACTTCTCCGGGCTTCAGATAAGGGGCAATCCCGAAAAGCTGTTCCATCTCGCCAGCCAGCTTCTCCAATTCGCGGTTCTCCATTTTAAAAGTATCAACAGGGTGCCCCGGTGGAATGTATTTCGCCCCCGACTGGTCGATGTGCCCATCGAGTACTGCGGTGTGTATATCGCAAAACTTTAAAACTTCCTCCTCGGGCAGGCCTTCCGAGATCAGCTCCTGTTCCACTTCCACAACTTCACCATAAGGTACCGATCTAAGGAGTTCGATCAGCCTGCCCCTGACCATTTCGGGAGCCTCACCGCTATGGAGTTGCAGAATAAGGTGCTTGAGCAGCTCTTTTCTCTTTTGGGAATTATTGATTATTTCACTCATAACTGGAATATTTTTTTGTGACAAAAATATAAATGACAAAATGGTCATGCAATCCCAAATAGTTGGTATTTTACGACCCCGACTATTTTTTCAACATTTGTGCAAGCGATTGGACAGTCTGATTGGCAGTCAATTTATTTAAAGCATCGCGTATGGGTGCATAGTGAAAATGTAACGGACATGGATTGTTCTCATCACATTGTTTTAATCCAAAACCACATCCTGTGAAAAGTTTTTCCCCTTCTATGGCTGTGATAAAATCTTTCAAAGGTAAATCAGGTTTTTCGGGATTGAAAAAGAAACCACCGTTTTTCCCTTTGTGTGATTCGATAAAACCCATTTTTACAAGCCTATGCAGAATTTTTGCCGTAAAAAATTGTGGAGAATCAATTTCACGCGATATCTCAACAACACCCGGCTTTCGTTGCAACATATTCTGCGACTGAATGTAAACCAGGCTCCTTAAAGCATATTCAGTTTCTTTTGTAAACAAGGCGATCAAAGATTAGTAAAACAAATGTATGAAAATTTTTCTGCAAAAATAATAAAATTATTAAATGACCATTTTGTCATTTATTAATTTTTATTTAGGTTTGCACTATCATTTAAAATAAAAAGATATGAATATGCAATTTAACCATGAAACCCCTATTGGCGAAATAGTAGCCTATGACTTCAGAACAGCCGGAATATTTACACAGGCGGGTATTGATTTTTGCTGCGGAGGAAAAAAAAGCCTTCGGGAATCGTGCGAAGAAAAAAATATTGACCCTGATATTTTAAGTACACAACTTAATGAAGTGACCCTGACACCAATTAGCCAGGCTCAGAATTTTAAAGAATGGGATCTCGGATTTTTGTGCGATTACATTGTAAATACCCATCACAAATATGTATTAAAAACTTTGCCGGAACTGGTTTTCTATACCCAGAAAATTGCATCCGTTCATGGGGAAAATCATCCGGAACTGACCGAAATTGCTATCCTCTTTTCGCAGGTAAACGACGAATTGAGACAACACCTCCATCACGAGGAGGAAGACCTTTTTCCGGCTATCAAAAGAATGTTGGTATCGCCAAATGAGCCAGACCGGATAATTATCCGCTCAGAAATTGACCGAATGTTTGGCGAACACGATTTTGCAGGCGGTGCTATGGACACCATAAGTCAGATGACCGATGGTTATAAGGTTCCTGAAGATGGTTGCAGTACTTATCAGGTAGCATTTAAACTCCTGCATGAATTTGAAGAAGATATTCATGTTCATGTTCATCTTGAAAATAACATTCTGTTTCCGAAAGCTTATCAACTCTAATTATGAATATTATGAACCGGGCTACCCACAATCTGGAATATGATCACATATACATACTGAAACTCACGGAAGTGATGGAGAAGATGGCAGAAAGAACTGAGATCGATCCTGTATATGTTGAAGAAGTAACAGACCTTATCAGGAACTTTGCTGATGGGTTGCACCATGCAAAAGAAGAAAAATTGTTGTTTCCGATGATGGTGGGGAAAGGATTTTCAACAGAAAATGGCCCAATTGCGGTAATGCTATCCGAACATAATCAAGGACGAGAATATGTTAAGAAAATGTTGGAAGGGGTAAGGTTACTGAAAAACGGTGATTATAGCGCCACTTCCATAATAAGGGAGGCAATGCTTGAATATGCGGTATTGCTGCAAAATCATATCGCAAAAGAAAACAATATTCTATTCAGGATGGCTGAAAACCTGATGAGCGCTTCAGAAGAAGATAGGATTTATACTGATTTCAAACACATTGACAAAGGAGAAGAAAAGGGAATTGCTCTTTCGGATTATATTGAAAGGGTAAATCGATTATCAGAAACATTTTAATAAAACAAACTCATATACTAAAAATCATTTTTATGACAACACGTAAACTTTGGCTGGGCTTTATAGCCGTTATGACAATATCGTTCGGTGTTTTGCTTTATTATGGAAGGGAAATTTACCGCGAAGCTCCTCCTGTTCCTGAAAAAGTTGTAACTACCGATGGTGAAATAATATTCTCAGGACAGGAGATAAAAGATGGACAGAATGTATGGCAATCACTTGGTGGCCATCAGTTGGGAACTGTATGGGGGCATGGAGCATACCAGGCGCCCGATTGGAGTGCCGACTGGCTACACAAGGAAGCAGTTTTTATGCTCGATGCAATGGCCATGGAGGCTGAAAGAAAAAGATTTGAACAGTTGGATGATGAACAGCAAGCGGCCTTTAAAATCCGGCTACAGAAGGAACTTAGGAAAAATACATACGATCCGAGGACTGGTACATTAACCATATCACCATTAAGAGCTGAAGCAATTTCGGCCAATTCAAAGTTTTACGGAGGGTTGTTTACCAATGATCCTTCGTTGGCACATCTGCGTGATGCTTATAGTATTCCTGAAAATTCACTTAAAAATGAAGAAAGGGTAAAACTGCTCAACGCATTCTTTTTCTGGGCTTCGTGGGCTTGTGTAACCGAAAGGCCGGGTAAAGATATTACATACACAAATAACTGGCCTGCCGAAGAGCTGGTCGGAAATCAACCCACAGGAGGGATGATCCTTTGGACAGGATTCAGTGTAATTATTTTAATAGCTGGAATAGGGCTCATGTCGATGTATTATGCCCGCAAACGTGAAGAATCGGAAGACGATGTTCCCAAAGATTATCCTCTTGTTAAAGTAAAACAAACCCCCTCGCAAAAAGCTACATTAAAATATTTCTGGGTCGTTTCGCTGCTTTTTCTGGTTCAAATCGGGTTGGGAATAGTTACTGCCCATTATGGAGTCGAAGGTCACGGACTATACGGAATCCCTCTTGGCGACTGGCTTCCCTATTCGATTACCCGGACCTGGCATACGCAGATAGCGATATTTTGGATAGCCACATCATGGCTTGCTACAGGTTTATATTACACCCCGGCCATTTCGGGTATCGAGCCAAAATATCAAAAATTAGGTGTTGATATTCTATTCGGGGCATTACTTGTAATAGTAGTGGGTTCATTAGCCGGGCAATGGTTTGGGGTGATGCAAAAACTCGGGCTGGTACAGAACTTCTGGTTTGGGCACCAGGGGTA
>CAZMDP010000213.1:0-4854 GCA_964565015.1 uncultured Prolixibacteraceae bacterium
GAGAGATGATCCATGAAGAGGATTGGGGCATGAAAAAGCTGGCTTACCCGATCCAAAAGAAATCCACAGGTTTTTACCACCTCTTTGAGTTTAAGGCCAATCCGGCTTTTATCGACAAATTCGAAACCGAATTCCGCCGCGACGAAAAAATTATCCGTTTTATGACTGTAAAACTCGACAAATATGCAGCGGAATACAGTCAGAAAAGGAGAAACTTACAGAAAGAAAAATCAGAAAAGGAGGCTTAAACTATGACAGCAAATTCAAGCGAAATCAGATACCTGACCCCGCCGTCGGTTGAGATCAAGAAGAAAAAGTATTGCCGTTTCAAAAAGAACGGAATCAAATACGTTGATTACAAGGATCCCGAATTTTTGAAAAAGTTTCTGAATGAGCAGGGGAAAATCCTTCCACGCAGGCTTACCGGAACATCGCTCAAATTCCAGCGCAAAGTGGCCCGTTCGATCAAACGTGCCCGGTTTCTGGCATTGTTGCCGTATGTTACCGATATGTTGAAATAATTAAAGAGGAGAATCTAGAATGGAAATCATTTTATTACAAGACGTAGATAAACTTGGGCACAAAGACGAAATCGTCAACGTGAAAGACGGTTATGCCCGTAATTACCTTATCCCGCAAAAACTGGCAGTAATTGCCACTTCATCGGCTAAAAAAGTATTGGCCGAAAATAAAAAACAGCGGGCCCATAAAGAAGCAAAAATCAGGCAGGATGCCGAAAAATTGGCCAACCGCATGACCAACTTAAAAATTACCA
The DNA here is from genome assembly GCA_964565015.1 of uncultured Prolixibacteraceae bacterium. Taxonomy (GTDB): domain Bacteria; phylum Bacteroidota; class Bacteroidia; order Bacteroidales; family Prolixibacteraceae; genus UBA1413. The sequence continues at coordinate 776 of CAZMDP010000213.1, forward strand.
TTGGTGCAAAAGCAAGCCAAACCGGTAAAATATTTGGTTCGGTTACCCCGCTGATGATTGCCGAAGCCATTCAGAAAAGTGGTTATGAAGTTGACCGTAAGCAAATTGTGGTAAGCGACGACCATATCAAAGAAATCGGGAACTACTCTGTGAAAGTAAAGCTTCACAAAGAGGTTATGGTTGATGTTGATCTGGAAGTTGTTGCCGAATAAGCAGGAATCTTTCCGAATTTAAATATAAAGGCGTCTGATGGCGCCTTTTTTATTTTGCGGCAATCAGGTCAATTTCGACCAGTACATTCAGAGGAAGTTCCTTGACTGCGTATGTAACCCTTGCAGGCTGATCGGACTGAAAATAACTGGCATAAACTTCGTTCATAGCCTGAAAATCGGACATAGTACTCAACAGGCAGGTTGTTTTCACAACATCATTCAGGGAATATCCGGCAGCTTCGAGGATAGCACTCAGGTTGTCGAGCACCCGGGCTGTTTGTTCTTTGATACCACCTTCAACAACTTTTCCGGTTTTTGGGTCGATCGGAACCTGGCCGGCTACAAAAAGCATCCCGTTGGTTTCGATAGCCTGGCTGTAAGGCCCTACCGGGCGTGGAGCAAGTTCGGTAAACACAACTCGTTTCATATTCAAATCATTAAACTGGTTTATAATCAGAAATTATCGTAGAAGCTTTTCTGTTTGGTAACTTTCAAATCGCGTAGCATTGATGTACGGGCATTCAGTGTAAAACTGTAACTCTTCAGATACCCAAACGGTACAAAATTGAGGGACATTTCCCAGCAATGAAGGTCGCGAAATACGCTGAAATTGGTAAACGAAAAAGCTTTGGCCGTTATATCGTAGTTGGTATTCATATTGATCCTCCAGTTTTTCGTAAGGGTGAGGCTTCCCCGAAGATTGACTGTTTGAATTAGCCTTGCTTTTTCACTTGGAATGGGTTTTACGTAACTGAACGAATAATCGAAACCTACATTCCAGGGAATATTGAAATCGACATAATGCCTGAAGTCGCCCGGAAGGATATTCTCCTCCTCAATGGCCTGGCGGGCTTCGTCAGATTCCTTTCGCCCCTCCTTCGAATTGAACTGCATCCCGAATGAAAGGTTGGCATTGGTAAACCGTCCAAGTTTGGCCAATCCTTTATTGTGGTTCCATGCATATTGGCTAATCCGCTGCCCCCGCTCGTTTGTATAGTATGGATCGAGCGTTGTTCCGAAATTTACCCCTACCCCGCCGATGGTGGTCCTTCCCCTGATGCTGACAACAGAAAGATTGAACGAATCGGCAATCATATTGTATGAAGCACCAAGACTAAGGTTATCGATCAATTTCACCTTTTTAAACTTGGTCGTTGAAGTGGTATCTTTAGTATCGGCCACTTTCATTTCCACATTGTTCGACAACGAAAAATTTATGCTTCCTGAGGCTCCACGGCTTGTATAACCATAAATTCCTCCCTCGAAAATGGTGTAAGGCTCCATTCTGCCAGTTGAATCAACCTGCACCTCGCGCCAGAAACCAAAACGGGGATCGCCAAAATCGGGGTTATAACTAAACCCGATCGATGGGGTCATTTTGTGCCTAATTCCCCTGATTTTCGAATTCGGATTTAAGGGCACAAACATTCCATAAATGTTGGTTGTTGCACTGACGCTGTAAGCATATTGATAATTCCGTTTCAAGCCCGTAATTGTATCGGTCCTGACATGTGTAACGCGCCCCCTCTCATCAACAAAAGTCTGATCGGGAACATAGGTTTTTTCTATGCTTTTGAAGTACCATTTTTCGTTGTAGCTGAAACTTGGACTCACATTAATGTATTTGAACAGGTTAAAATTGGGGAGTGAAATCGGCAAGTTATGCTGGATACCGTTTTTCCAGTCGTTTATGAGCGACTGTTTAAGAATCTCAGATTCTTTGGCGGTTATGGTGTTTCGCATGTTCGACGAATAACTGAAACCAAGCTTTTCGTACCACTTAGCCGAACCTATTCTGTTTTTAAACCTTAAGGGATAAATTTTGGCTACGTTAAAAGTCAGTTCGGGCATAGAAAGGGTAAGTGTCGAGTCGGTTGAGTTTTGCGAATGCCTCAGGTTGGCCGACATGCTGAAAGGTGTGTTTTCCCACCTCTTTGCATACGAAATGCTCGATGATTTCTGGGTACGCAGATAACTTTCGGCCGATAATGAGTTTTGCTTGTCGTAACCGCTGGTCGAAAAATTGACGTTTGCGCTGAAGTTGCGACTTGGGTTGGCTTTGGGGTCCTGACTATGTGACCACATCACCTGAAACTGGGGCGAACGGTTGTAGGTATCGAGGCCCCGTTCGCCATAAACATTAACAGCATAACGGAAATCAAATCCTCCGCTGAACCTGTACCTCAACCTGTAATTGCTATGCAGTTTGGCGGCCCACGATCCTTTTGAATAAATATCGCCCCTGGCAGCCAGGTCGAAGTATTCATTGGCTGCCCAGTAATATCCGCCTTCCCTTAGAAAGAAACCACGGTTTGCCTCTTCACCATAGGTCGGAACCAAAATGCCTGAAGAGTACCTGGGCGAACTTGGGAAATATCCGAAAGGTATTACAGGGAAATAAAGCGGAAAATCTTCCAGTACCATATAGGCAGGCCCTGTTATTATTTTATTGTTTGAAACCACTTTTGCCCTCGAAAGGTTAAGGTAAAAGTGAGGGTGATCGGCGTCACAGGTGGTATATTTTCCGCGCTGCAGAATAAAAGCGTCGGCCGATATTTTTTTTGCCCTGCCCGCATGAACAAAACCCTCTCCCTGTTCGGTCACCACATCGGTAATGATACCTTTCTGGGTTTGAAAATTGTACCTGAGGGTTTTCGATTCAAATTTTTCGTTCCCATCCTGGAATACGGGCTTACCCTGCAATACTCCCGTTGAATCGGGAATTCCCTCAGCATAAACCTCTTTCGTTTCAAGGTCGAGAATAATATGGGCGGCTGTCAGCTCTATCTGTTGGTATTTAACTATCGATTCGCCAAACATATATACCCGCTGACCATCGAGCGAAAAAATAATCGAATCTTTTGCCTGGTAATCAATGGGCGCTTCAATCACCACCTTATCGTCATCATCGGTGGCGAGGGTATCGCCCGCCATTACCCTTCCATTTAATGTAGTGTCTGAAAATTGAATTGTGTTCAGCGTAGTATCGGCCAACTCATAAAAAGCCCGGCTCAAACTGTCGGGCAACTCCTGTCCTGAAATTAAAAAAGGGAACAGGATAATTGATATATATATTAAACACGATTTGTACAAACCTGAAAATCTATTTTGCCACGCTAAACGTGGTTCACGGTGTGCAAAAATATAAATAAGGGGTGTACTTCAACCTTTGTAAATGCAAAATTATCCTAATATTTCTAATTTTGCGTTATATGTGAAAACATAAGGAAATGAGAAAACTGACAGGAATATTTATAGTTCTGATAATATTATGCATATCAGTTAATTACACAAACTCAATGCCCTCAGGCAGCGGCGAGGTAAAGGCCCTTCGAACCGTGGTAATCGATCCGGGGCACGGAGGACACGACCCTGGTGCTGTTTCGGCAGGCGTCAGGGAAAAAGATATTGTACTCGACATCGCATTGAGATTGGGTAAAAAAATCAATCAGGCATATCCTGATGTAAAGGTAATTTATACCCGCGATAAAGATGTTTTTATCCCTTTGTTTCAGCGTGCCGATATTGCCAACCGCAACAAAGCCGACCTCTTCATATCGCTTCACGCAAATTATGTATCATCCCCTGCGGCCAATGGTACCGAAACATTCACCCTTGGTTTGCACCGGAGCCAGGAAAACCTCGAAGTAGCCAAGAAGGAAAACTCCGTTATACTTCTTGAAGATGATTATACAGCTAATTATGAGGGATTTGACCCCCGTGAGGCTGAATCGTACATCATGTTCGAAAACCTTCAGAGCGAGTACCAGGGGCAAAGTATTGATTTTGCAGCCCAGATACAAAATTATTTCGGACGGAACTTAAGCCTCACCGACCGTGGGGTAAAACAGGCCGGGTTCCTTGTAT
>CAZMDP010000214.1:0-4842 GCA_964565015.1 uncultured Prolixibacteraceae bacterium
ATTCAAGATTTTCATTCTTGCCATAGGGGTTCGAATCCCCTACGGACTGCTAATTTAAGAAGATAAAATATTACAATGGCAAATCATAAGTCAGCCTTAAAAAGAATCAGGCAAACAGAGAAAAAAAGGTTAAATAACAAGTATTACGCAAAAACCACGCGTAATGCGGTTAAAAAGTTCCGTCTGTCGGAAGATAAAGACGAAGCTATAAAAATGTACCCTGAAGTAGTCTCTATGATTGACAAACTTGCAAAAAAGAATGTTATTCATAAGAACAAGGCTTCAAACCTGAAATCGAAGCTGGCTTTGCAAATCAACCGGATGTAAAGGCGACAATTTCATAAAGAGACAAAAAAAGGCCTCTCCGAAAGCGGAGGGGCTTTTTTTTCGTTCCTTTTTTTCATTTCCTGATTTTGCGTACTTTCGTTAGGTCTATTAATCATTTTGGTTGACCATGAACGAATACCGTAAACTGAATATTAAAGAATGGGCGGCAGAAGACCGCCCACGCGAAAAATTGCTTGCAAATGGCCCGAGAGCACTGAGCGATGCCGAATTGATAGCCATACTTATCGGATCGGGAAACATGGAGGAAACGGCTGTTGAATTATCGCGACGGATTCTTAATTCGGTAAATAACGACCTGAACGAGTTAGGCCGAAAAACTATAGGTTATCTAAGCAATTTCAAAGGCATAGGGGAGGCTAAGGCAATTACCATCATGGCAGCTATGGAACTCGGAAGGCGCCGAAAGGAAACCATAATTTCAGAAAAGCCAAAAATATCATGCAGCCGTGATGTGGCTGAACTGATGACCCCATTAATAGGCGACCTCGATAACGAAGAATTCTGGATACTTTTGCTGGATCGCAACAATCAAGTCAAACATAAATTTATGACCAGCAAAGGCGGCATCACCTCAACCATTATCGATGTCAGGATGATTATGAAAACCGCTCTCGATATGGCCGCTGTTACCATGATACTCTGTCACAACCACCCATCGGGAAATCTCACCCCATCGGAAGCCGATTTGCAAATTACCCGGAAAATCAAAGACGCCGGATCAATTATGGAGATAAAAGTGCTCGATCATGTAATTATTACCCAGAAAAGTTACTATAGTTTCGCCGATAGCGGCGTTTTATGATAACATATACAATATCTTTACAATACTGTGGTTTATTATCCTTGAATCTGATTAATCCGTGCATTTTGGAAACGATACTGATTTACACACCTAAATATTCGCCGCGTTTTGAATACATTTCAAAACTGATTTTTAGTGACATTCTGGGAGTAAATCAGCTAATTACACACAACAGGGAAGAGTTTATGAAATCACCATGTCCTGTGCTTAATTATTCATCCCAAAGATTTTCCAATGGGCCCTTTATAAAGGCGAGCGAATTCCTATTCTCGGAATCTAAAACCACAACTCCCTTAAATTCAGTTATTAGCGAAGGAGAAACCGGTTTTTTTGAAACCTCTTCTGATTCTTTGATGCCGTTCGACCCCTTTGCTTCTTCCTTTCTGATTGTTTCGAGGATGGAAGAATATTATCCGGCAAAAACCGATAATCATGGCCGATATGAAGCCACCTCTTCGGTTTTATACCAATTCGGATTACTCGAAAAACCGATGGTGAATATCTGGGCGATGATGCTGGCACAAAAAATAAAATCGTTTTTTCCCGGACTGAAATTTAAAAGGCCTGCGTTTAGATACCTTCCAACCATCGATATCGACAATGCCTGGGCTTATCTGAACAAAGGATTCGTAAGGAGTTTTGGTGCATCGTGCCGCGAATTTCTGAGAAGGGATTTTAAACAGCTAAACGAGCGGTTTAAGGTTATTGCTGGAAAAACTCCTGATCCGTTCGACACTTATGCTTATTTGTTATCACACTATTCCGGTCACACAGAAAACACCCTCTTTTTCTTCCATTTAGGTAATCAGGGAAAATTTGACAAACCTGTCTCCTGGAAAAACCACCATTTCCGTGATTTGATTAGGGATATTTCCGTCAGGTTCAAAACAGGGGTGCATCCCTCGTGGCAATATTCTGAAACCGGTAACCCGGAGATACAGAGAGAAGAAATCGGACGATATACCAAACTTACCGAAAAACCAGCTATCAGAAGCCGAATGCACTACCTAAGGTTGAGATTTCCTGAAACTTACCGTAATCTGATTGCAGCCGGTATTAGAGAAGACTACACCATGGGATTTCATGATTTACCCGGGTTCAGGGCAGGCATTTCCGTTCCTTTCAGGTTTTATGACCTTGAGAATGAGCAGGAAACACCCCTTGTGGTTTACCCTTTCCAGATAATGGACGTAACCTTGAAGCAATACATGAAACTTTCGCCCGAAGGCGCGATGGAAAAAATTGATAACCTGATGAATGAAGTTAAAAGGGTGGGGGGTATCTTTTCGGGAATCTGGCACAATGAGTCGGTTTCGGGTAAAGGATACTGGGAAGACTACCTCCCTGTTTTTGAGTTTATGAATATGAAAGGTTTTGCCCTTAACGAAGGTTGATTATGCTCAGGTACTTATGCCATAATGAAATTGATAAGATACAGTGGGATAAAACAATTGTGCAGGCTACCAACAACCGTGTTTATGCCTTCTCGTGGTTCCTTGACCGTGTTTCCGAAAACTGGGATGCGCTGGTATGGGGCAATTACGAATTTGTTATGCCACTAACATGGCGGAAGAAATGGGGTATCAAGTATATTTATCCTCCATTATTTTGCCAGCAACTCGGAATTTTTACTGTTCCACCTTTATCCATTCAAACTGAGTTCTCCAACGGGGTACTGAAACAATACCGGTATATTGAAATGCAGGTAAATTCCCAGATGGATAGGAACGGTTTTGGTGGATTTACCCTGATTCCTAAAGTAAATTTTGTGTTGCCTTTAATTGGACCATACCCTTTATTGGCATCGAACTATTCGAAAGACAGAAGAAAAAATCTTTCGATTGCCCGAAAGTCGGGGATATCCTTGTCAATTGGAATGAATGCCCGCGAATATTCGGCCAATAAAAGAAAAGCCTTAAATGGTTCAAGCGGCGATACTTCTTTTCAGGTTCTCGAAGCGTTGATTGCTTATACTCAATCGGTTGGAAACGGTTTTGTTTTAAGTGCCTATACCGTTCACAATGAACTTTGTGCAGCCGCTTTTTTTGTGCAGGCGGGTAACCGTTTAGTCTATCTTAACGCTTTTTCGACCCACGAAGGCCGTGAAACAAGCGCTATGACGGCAATAATCGACAGGGTCATACACGATTATGCAGGTACAGGCCTGATGCTCGATTTCGAAGGTTCAACCATCCCCGGTATCGCTGCATTTATGAAAGGGTTTGGCGCACATACCGAAACCTATTTTTCGTTGTACAGTAACCGGTTACCTTTTCCGCTGAACCTTTTAAAAAAGAGAACTGTATGAAAAGGGAAACAATTAAAAGGGCAGCTTTTTTGTTTGCGAAACCTGTTCCATTCAGGTTAATGATGAATCTGACAGGGCAAAAATTCATATTTCCGTTTTATCATGCTGTTTCCGATAACCCCGGCGCTCATATACGACATCTTTATCATGTTCCAGCCATAAGCCAATTCAGGCATGAGCTCGAATGGCTTTTGAAATATTTTGCTCCGGCCACTTACGATGATGTATTGAAATTTGTCAAGACGGGCAAACAACCCGAAAAGCCTTGTTTTTTCCTGAGTTTTGATGATGGGTTATCAGAATGCCATAGGGTTATTGCCCCTGTTTTGAAAGAAAAGGGCATTCAAGCTGCATTTTTTATTAATCCTTCATTCACTGGGAATACGGTTTTATCGCACCGGCAAAAAATCAGCCTTATTATTGAGGCTCTTGAAAATAGTAACGGTAAATTATCCGAGGCTGCCTCCCGGATTTTCGGTTTCCCAGTGAATGATAAAGTAAAAAATATTGAATTCATAAGAAAACTGAAATATCAGGATATGCATGTAATTGATAACCTGCTGGTTGCATTCGGGATTGATATTGGCCAAATTTTAGGGCAAAAGCCTTACATGGAAACGAAGGAAATAATTGAACTCAGCCAGGCAGGCCACATTATTGGCTCACATAGCATGGATCACAGAGAATTTTTCGAAATCTCTGAAGATGAGATGGAAAGGCAGATCATTAACAGTTTTCAGTTTATTGAAAATCAGTTTGGTGAACCGCGAAAAGCATTTTCATTTCCGTTTACCGACGATGGCGTACCACTTTCGTTTTTCAGGTTTCTTGCTCGGTATGGGGTTGAAGTCAGTTTTGGAACAGCCGGACTCAAAGAAGATTCCTTTCCTGGACACATTCAGCGTATCCCGATGGACGATATTAAATATCGGAATGGAGTTATGGTTTTACGGACCGAATATTCATATTATATTGTCAAGGCCTTCTTGGGGAAAAACATATTAAGGAGAAAATGAACTTATTCGGGCATTATTATAATAACTTTCGAAGATTCAGTGCAAACAAAGCATTTTGTTTCGATGATAAAACCTATACCTACAACGAATTCTTTGTTATTATCAACAACATCAGAAATCTATTGGAATCGGATAAAAATTTCAGTAGGCCATCGGCAATTGGAATTATTTGTTATGATGATGTTTATACCTATGCTTCGATTTTTGCAGTCTGGTTTTCGGGGTGCTGCTTTATTCCGTTGAATCCTTCGGTACCTCAAGCCTATAACCAGGATATAATTAACCGGAATAAAATAAAAGTAATTCTTGCTTCGGGGTTTTATGGCGACGAACTTTATCCTCTCGAACCGGAAATATTATTTACCCAT
>CAZMDP010000215.1:0-4793 GCA_964565015.1 uncultured Prolixibacteraceae bacterium
CCAATGTAAGCAAAAACAATAGGTTCCATTCTTTTGATTTATTTAAATGTTATTACTAATTTTTATTCCGATACTTTCGGGGCCGGCTCTGCAAATGGCTTGTATGCCTTTCCCCCTCCGGTAAAACCGGCATTTTTATAAAATTCGACAAAAGTTAAACGTATGGGGTGCACAAATGCACCAAGCGACGACATGAAGATGGTAATCCCGTGCCCAATGACCAGAATAAGCACCATCACAATAGGGCCTAAAATCGGGTTGTCGGGCTTCATGCTCATGGCCATGCTGTTGAATACCAACCCAAGGATGGCGCTCGATACACCCAGTGCAAACAAACGGATATACGACAACAGGTCGCCCAGCAGACTGGTAGCCATACCGTAAACATCCCACAAACCCGCGCCAAAGTTAATCAGCACATTGCGTTTCGGGTGGTTGAGCAGGAGGATCAAAACCGCCGAAATACCCAATACCACATTCTGTAAAATAGTTGCAAGCTGCGGAGTGATTAACCCGCCCGATTTCAATCCGTAAACCGCACCCGAACCGATTATGAGTACCAGCCAGCCGATGGTGGAAAGCGAGTACCAGAACCCTCGGGTAATGGTAATATTCACCACTTTCAATACCATCCCGAATAGAATCTGGATTACCCCTAAAATGATGGCCAGATTAAACAACTGATCGGTATTGATCATGTACTTTTTAAAGTTTTCGAGCCACGCTATTTCGGTATTAAGCAAGTCTATCCCGAAGAAAGTACCGGTGAGTGCCCCAAAGATAACCGTTGACAGCCCAAGGAACTGTGCCAGGCTGAGAACCGATCGCAATTCGGGTTTTTTCCGTTTGAAAATGGTTGCCATCAATACGATGAATAGGCCATATCCGGCATCGCCCAGGGAGAAACCAAAGAACATCATATAAAACGGTGCAAAGAAAGGCACCAGGTCGAGTTCTTTGTGGTTGGGCAGATCGTAAAGACGGCCGATCACTTCGTATAACCGGGCAAACCGGTTATTCTTCAGCAATATAGGAACTTTATCCTCATCGGCAGGTTTTTCGGCCGTATGCAATATCTGCTTTTCTTCAAGGTAGGCATCGAGTTCAGCCTTTTTGGTTTCGGGTACCCAACCTTCGAGCAACTGTACCTTTCCTTCCACTTCGCTTGTGGTTTGCAGCAAGGCATTTTTTTGTGCCAGTTCCTGCTGGAGCCCTTCAAAATAGCTTTCCAGTAAAGGTTTGCTGTGCCAGGCAATCTGGTGCAGTTCATGATTGAGGTTTTCAGTTTGCTTCTGCACCATTCTGATCTCTTCCCTGATCTGCCCAAGCGATTTCTTTGGCAGTATCAGTTCATCGGCCCCCGAAATATCGGTAAATCCATTGCTCCCGGCTTCGGTTTTTTCGAGCTTTACAAAATAGCGGTAACCGTCGAGGTCGCCAATAACCCTGACATAGAATTTATCTTCCCACTCCGGATCGTATTTCTTTACCGGACAGTTCATAAACCTCAGGTGCAAACCCTTTTCTTCGAGCTTTCTAACCTGTTCCCAGTCAAAATCGCCCCAGGGCAGCATCTGTTTTTGTTCTTTTTCGAGGTGAACTACCTGGTGGTGATTATGTTCGATCTCCTTTTCGATTTCCTTAATCCGTTGAAAAACCTGAAAACCATGGGTGAATTCGGGTTTCACAGGAGTTTCTTCGGGCGAGAGCCACTCAAGTTTCTTAATGGCCCTTTCCACTTCGGTGAGATGCCTGAAAAGCTCCTGCATCTCGGGAGTTGGCTCTTTGGTCTTTTCGTTGATGTGCACCACGCCGATTTTCCGGATATCCTTCAGGAAATCTTTGTAAACGGCATGATATACCAGGAACGAGTATTTATACATTGGTACAATCATACTTCAGCCTCCTGTTTTTGTTTTTGTTGCCTGTCTTTTACGATTTTCTGCGCCGATTTCGACAAGTTGTCCTCATCTTCGAGGAACCGTTTTATTTTACGTATGGCATCCTGGAAACCAGGAATCTGCACTTTCTCGTAGAGGTTTACCTTTTGAGTGGTTTTCTTTCGGGCAAAATCGAGCAGTTGCATTTTACGCAGGAAAACTTCGCGCTCGATGGCAATTTCGGCTATTTTTTTCACAATGGCAATCCCATCGGCAAACCACACCGGCTGGTTGAACAGGTTGTCGGTTTTGATCTCGAAATGGATTTTTTCGAGTACGGGAGTAAAAACACCGGCCAGTTTTTTCTTCGAAAGGTCCACATCGCTGATGCTTACCAGGGTTTGATCGAACTCGCCCCAGAGCCTTGCCATCATTTCGTAAGAACGTATCTGGTTTTCGTAATCCTTTTCCAGTTCGGCAGCCTTATCTTTGGCTTTCTTCACCTCCATCCTCAGGGCCGATTCCTTGTTCTTCAGTGTAGGCAATGCACGCTCCCTCACCTTCAACTGCTTGTCGAGTGCCTGCAGCGCCGTTTTATTATATTGAAATTTTATCGCCACTTATTTCAAGGTTTTTATTATTCCTCAATCCAAACTTTAAACTTTAAACCTTAAACTTTAAACCCACAATCAGTTTTTCCAGTACTTCTGCACCAGGTTCTCCCTGATGGCCACTTCGGCTTTGCTGAAATATTTTCCGAAGAGTTCCCACGAAATGTCGAGCATGGTATTGGTGTCCACATTCACGTCAATGGCCAGCAAACGGTCGGAGTATTCGCGGGCAAATTTCAGGGTGCGCTCATCGTAATCGGTAAGGTCGAAACCGTTTTCGAGTTTGGTACGGGCGTTGGCCGCGTCGGCATAGAGCCTGATGGCCGAGTTCATCACCTGCGGATGGTCTTCGCGGGTTTGTTTCCCAACTACCAATTGTTTCAGACGCGAAAGCGAACGGAACGGGTCAACGATAACCTTTCCGATTTCGGAATCGCGGCGCAGGAACAACTGTCCTTCGGTGATGTAGCCCGTGTTGTCGGGGATAGCGTGGGTAATATCGCCGCCCGAAAGGGTTGTAACCGCAATTATGGTGATCGATCCACCCGACGGGAACTGCACGGCCTTTTCGTAAATACGTGCCAGGTCGGAATAGAGCGACCCCGGCATACTGTCTTTCGACGGGATCTGGTCCATACGGTTCGATACGATACTCAGTGCATCGGCAAACAGGGTCATATCGGTGAGCAGAACCAGTACGCTTTCGTTTTTGTCAACAGCAAAATATTCGGCTGCGGTAAGGGCCATATCGGGAACAAGCAGACGCTCAACCGGCGGGTTTTCGGTAGTGTTTACAAAGCTGATAATGCGGTCTAACGCCCCGGCATTGTCGAACACGTTTTTAAAATAGAGGTAGTCGTCGTTGGTAAGACCCATGCCACCGAGGATAATCTTATCGGTTTTTGCACGCAGGGCCACCATAGCCATCACCTGGTTGAACGGCTGGTCGGGGTCGGCAAAGAATGGTATCTTCTGCCCCGAAACCAGTGAGTTGTTCAGATCGATACCTGCTATACCGGTAGCAATGAGGTTCGACGGCTGTTTGCGCCTGACCGGGTTCACCGACGGGCTGCCAATGTCGCGGACTTCGCCGTTGATTTCGGGGCCTCCGTCAATGGGGTCGCCATAAGCGTTAAAAAACCTTCCGGCCAATTCGTCGCTTACTTTCAACTGTGGCGGGCGCCCAAGGAAACTCACCTCTGCATTGGTGGGGATACCTTCGGTACCTTCGAATACCTGGAGGGTAATATCCTGCCCCATAATTTTAACCACCTGGGCCAGTTTGCCGTTCACAATGGCAATCTCGTCGTACCCAACGCCATCGGCCTTTAGCGTAACCGTGGCTTTGGTAATATTGGTCAATTTGGTATATATTTTCTGAAATGCCTGGCTTTCCATATCTGTTCTTTTTCGGTATTATTTATTAATGGCTGATTAATTCAAACGCTCGCTTACCAGTCTCTTCAGTTCGTTTTCGTGCCGTTTGAATTGGTCCGATTCAAATTCGGAGTAGTTCATCTGCTTGAACTGGTTGATTATCTGCTTAAAGAATCCGCTCACATCTTCGAAGTGGCCGAATGAAAAGCTCGTATCGGCAATTTCGAGGACTTTAGCCAGCATGTATTGCTGCCTTTTCATGGGTGTCGAAGCGTCGATTTTATCGAAAGCATCCTGCTGAAGTATCACAAAGTCGATCAGTTCCGATTTCCAGAAACGTTCGTGGAAGCTGATTGGCACGCCGTCGTCGCCAAGGATGTTGATCTGCTCCATGGCCTCTTTTCCGCGGAGGAGGATATCTTTGGCCTTCAGCACATCGCTCAGCCAGGTTTCGCTCACGTTTTTGGCAAGGTACTCCTGTACTTCGGGGTATTCGAGGTATTTCGAATAGCTGTCGATCGGGTCGATGGCCGGATAGCGCTTGCTGTCGGCGCGGCCCTGGTTGAGGCCGTAGAAACAACGTGCCGCTTTGCGGGTACTTTCGGTTACCGGCTCTTTGAGGTTTCCCCCTGCAGGCGATACGGTTCCTATAAATGTGATGGAACCGGTTTTTCCGTTGTTCAGGTAAACGAAGCCCGCCCTCGAATAGAAGTTTGAAATTACCGCCGAAAGGTCCATCGGGAAAGCGTCGGGGCCTGGAAGTTCTTCGAGGCGGTTCGACATTTCGCGAAGCGCCTGCGCCCATCGTGAGGGTGAGTCGGCCATCAGCAGAATTTTTAATCCCATTGAACGGTAATACTCGCCAATGGTCATGGCGGTGTAAACCGATGCTTCGCGGGCAGCCACAGGCATGTTCGACGTATTG
>CAZMDP010000216.1:0-4788 GCA_964565015.1 uncultured Prolixibacteraceae bacterium
AAAGATCAATATGAGGATATTCTGCTTGGTAATATTATGGACAAAGTAAAAACCGGCAAGGAAGTTTCCAAATCAGCTATCCTCGAAAAACTATTATGAAGATTATATTTGATAAATCTTTCCACAAAAGCCTCGATCAAAAGTTACCCAGACACATAGCAGGGCAGTTGAATGCAGTTATTGAGGATTTAGAGGCTGCAAATGATATTTATCAAATCGCTGGAGTAAAGAAACTTTCAGGATTTAAAAACTATTACAGGTTACGACTTGGGGATTATAGGCTGGGGCTTGAGCTTGAAAACAAATATACCATCAGAGTAATTATTATTTGTCATCGTAAGGACATTTACAAACAGTTCCCATAACGATTTCGAATTAAAATACCTGATTTTGCTTCCATTCAAAGTAAGGTTTTGATGAATTGGCCCACAGAATTTATCTTTTGCACATACCTTAATTTTTTTCTACATTCAGCCCGCAATTGTATGCGATCAGAAAACAATACTGTAATGAAAGAAATCGAACAGAAATCAGGAAATATCTCACGCCGCAATTTTTTAACGGTAACCGCAACCACTGCAGCAGGTTTTACCATTTTGCCCAGTCATGTGGTTTCCGGACTTGGGCACACTCCACCGAGTTCGAAGCTCAACATCGCGGGTATCGGTGTTGGAGGCATGGGTTACCGCAACCTGAAAAACATGGAAACCGAAAATATTGTGGCTTTATGCGATGTTGACTGGGATTATGCCGGGAGAAGTGCCTTCAAAGCCTGGTCAAGGGCAAGACAATATAAAGATTACCGGGTAATGTTCGACCAGCAGAAAGACATTGATGCCGTAATGATCGCCACCCCCGACCATTCGCATGCCCTGCCTGCCGTTATGGCCATGCGCAACGGATATCATGTTTATGTGCAGAAACCATTGACCCACAGCATCTATGAATCGCGTGTACTGGCCGAGACAGCCCGAACATACGGCGTTGCAACACAAATGGGCAACCAGGGAAATTCTGACGACGGGATACGCCAGATTTGTGAATGGATATGGGCAGGAACTATCGGAGAGGTAACCCATGTTGACGCATGGACCAACCGTCCGATATGGCCACAGGGACTTGAAAGGCCTGCCCGGAGTATGCGCGAACCCCGCAACCTCGACTGGAACCTGTTTATCGGTACGGCCCCATTCAGGCCCTACCACGAAATATATACACCCTGGAACTGGCGGGGATGGTGGGATTTTGGAACCGGGGCATTAGGCGATATGGCCTGTCATATTCTCGATGCACCTTACCTGGCATTGAGACTTGAACACCCTGTATCGGTGCAGGCTTCATCCACACCTTTCAACCTTGAATCGCCCCCTAATGCCCAGTTTGTAAAATATGAGTTCCCACGGCGCGATAACCTGCCCAAAGTTGCCATGCCCGAAGTAACCATACATTGGTACGATGGCGGTATGATGCCCCCCCGCCCCGATGAACTTCTTCCGGGTGAAATGATGGGCGATGCCGATGGAGGCTGCATATTTCATGGCACCAGGGGAAAAATAATGTGTGGTACCTATGCGCGTGATCCGAAATTATTGCCCACGAAGCTGATGGAAACCTTTACACCCCCTCAGCGTACCATCCGCCGGATTAGCAATGCCTTGACAGGCGGACACGAACAGGACTGGATCAGGGCGTGCAAGGAGAGCAGGGATACCCGGCTCGAAGCATCATCTCATTTTGGCTATTCCGGACCGTTAAATGAAATGGTTTTGGTAGGTGTACTGGCAACCAGGCTTCAAAGCCTCAACCGCAAACTTATATGGGATGGTAAAAATATGAGGTTTACCAACATCGGGTACGACGACCGGCTCAGGGTCATGACCCGCGGCCGGTTCGAAATAATAAATGGCGATCCGCGTTTTAACCGCGATTATACCTCCCTTCCGGCACTTCAGACAACCGAAGAATGGATCAGGCATAACTATCGGGAAGGATGGGAACAGATTTAGTTTCAGATCAATTCTTCTGAATTTTTTGAATAGGTTACCCAATCCCCATCAGTGATAAAGTGAGCATGCAGTTTATACCTGGACAAACCGCTTGAATTTGAACCATAACACCTTCGCTTGAGGTAACCATTATTGGTTTTATCCGTATTTCAATTAGCAAAGTGTTCAATAATAATGAGTGCTTTTTTACTGATTGAAAACCTGACAATATGAAAACGACGTTATTTATCGTTCTATTTGCCATGCTAATCCCCGGGGGCTATTGTTATGCACAGCTATTTGAAACAGAATGGGAAAAACAATTGTCGATTGCTGCGCCTCACTCGTATGCTGATGTTGTGGAAAACACCGATGGATCATTTACTGTTTCGGGCCTCATTGATAAAAAGGGAAGTGCCGGCCATGATCTGTGGCTCCTGAAATTCAGCAAGACCGGAGATACCCTATGGACGAGAACCTATACCCGCGAAGGCACCGATATACCTGCTCGTTTGGCCATTCATCCTGAAGGCGGCTATTTGCTGGCAGCAATTAATGCAAAAAACAATGAACTAACATCGTGGGCAATAAGAATTAACGCCGATGGATCGGAAAAGTGGCGCAAAGATTATTCTCAGCGGGTTGATACCGACCGAACGGACATAGCCATAAATGCAGATGGCACATGGTGGTGGATGAATACGTTGACCGAAACAAACAAGCCAGCCTTTATCCGGCTCTCATTAATGAATAACGGGGGTGAAGTAATTTCGGAATATTCATTTGAAGATAAACTGCCCATTCATGCCCATGCGTTGAGGTTATTGCCCGATCAGTCGTTGGCCATATCGGGGCAAATCGAGCAAGGCAAGGGAACTTCGAGCTTGTGGGTTATGCGTGCAAACCCTTCGGGCGAATTATTGTGGAAAACTACAATACCGGTGACTGGGAAAAAGATAACCCCCGAATGTATCTGCTGCACTCCCGATAACCATTTAGTAATAGCCGGTTGGATAGGTAGCTGTATGAACCCCGATGCAGCGATTGCCGATCAGATTTTTGAATGGGACCTTGCCCTGTCAAAAATTAACGGGAGCGGGAAGCATATCTGGACAAAAAACTTCGACCGTGAAGGATCAGAAGGTGGAAATGCCGTAGCCGTACTCCCCGACGGGAAAATTATTATAGCTGGGAAATGCGAAACTTCGTTTACCGGAACAATTGGCCCATGGCTTATCCTTGCCGACATTAACGGGAAACAGCTTTTCGAGCAGGTGGATAAATTCAGGTTTAGCGGCGACCAGGCATCGCGTATCATAATGACCTCCGATGGCGGATTTTTACTGGTCGGGCCTGGAAAGATTCAACCTGATGTACGAAAAGCAAGTGGCTGGATAAAAAAGATCAAAATTCCTGCAGTGGCTCAATAATCCCATTCATTCGCTTTAAAAGCGATTATTGAATTTCTCCCTGACCAATGCCTTAACTGTATTCATATCGACCGTAGTTCCGGTTTCCTGTTGAATGGATGTGACTGTACCAGGGTCAAATCCGCAGGGATTAATGTAGTTGAAGTACCTTAAATCGGTATTTACATTCAATGCAAATCCGTGCATGGTTACAAACCGGCTAACCCTGACGCCAATGGCACAAATCTTACGTGCCCTGACCCGATGGGCTGCATCGAGCCAGACGCCGGTTGCCCCTTCGCGCCTTGATCCATGAAGCCCGAAAGCTGCAAGTACATCGATAATCGCATCTTCCATCCGTTCGATGTATTCGCGCACGCCAATATGAAAGTATTCCAGATCGATGATAGGGTAGCCCACAAGCTGGCCGGGACCATGGTAGGTTATATCGCCCCCTCGGTTTATCTTATAAAAAGTTGCATCAATTTTCTTTAAAAAGTCGGCATGGATCAGCATATTATGCTCATCGCCGCTTTTCCCCAATGTATAAACATGGGGGTGCTCAACCAGAAGAAAATAATTGGTCGGAACTGGTATGCCATTCTTTTTCTTTTCTTCGGTTATCTCCTGCAAAAGTTTTTCCTGAGTATCCCAGCAAACTTTATAATCGATAATTCCTTTATCAATAAAATTAAAATCTGCCATGGCACTATTCTTTCCGTTTTCGTAATTCTTTCATGAGGTCATCCACGACTTTTCGGGCCGAATCGCCAATTTCACGGGCGCCTTTGGTTATTTTCTCAAGGTCGCGTTCAAAATTTTCATCGAAATATTTGCCCATATCCTTATTCAGTTTTTCCAGGTCTTCCAGCATTTTCTCATCGAGATGTCGCAAAACATTCGATCCTTCTTTTACGGCCTGGAAACGCAACCTTAGCGTGGCAACCTGAATTTGTTCTTTCAGGGTTAAATCTTCCTTGAATTTGGCGTACCACTTCTCCGAATATTGTCTGTACCTCCTTTCGGCCCATATCCAGTCCTTCTTTTTAAACTCTGATGCGTTTTTCTCGACATTTTTCACAAACCGCTCAAAGTTTGCAAGGTATCTTTCTTTACTTGCCGGTATCAGGCAGGAAGACACAAAGAGCACTAAAGCAGCCCAGACGAATACTTTGTAAAATAACGGTTTCATATCTGACTTGATTTAATGGATTTATTTATTTTATGATTCATCAACAAAATCCTGGTCAACCTGCTTTCTGATCCTTTTAAACAGGCTTCCGACATGATCGTTCTGCTGCTGGGCCTGGTATATACTGGCGTTCAGCTCGAACCCGATGAGCAGGATCAGCGAAAGGAAGTAAATCAGTAAAAGAATAATGAGCAGGGTCCCG
>CAZMDP010000217.1:0-4787 GCA_964565015.1 uncultured Prolixibacteraceae bacterium
TGGAAGAAGAAGGTTTGGATATTTACGAACATGGCGAAAGTGCTTACAACTAATCAGGGTTTAAAGTTTAAAGTTTAAGGTTTGAAGTTTAACGTTGATTACCAAACCTTAATTGAAGGTAGTATATACTCCAACCACATACTGGTTTTTGGTCTGATTTAATTCTTTTGGGGGGCTTGCCTGGTGGGGCAAGCCCTTTTTTTTGAGGATTATTTTACAATTCTTGAGGCGGCATAAATCGGAAAAATTTTAATATTGTCGAAAACTCCAAAATTTTCCATCGAACAACGGATACCATATTTAGACTTTTTTTCTGTTAAAAACCGGAACATACTTTGCATTGAACCTTTTGTTCCTGACTTGACTTCGACGGGAATAATTTCATTTTTTCGTTGTACAACATAGTCAACTTCAGCTAAACTCCCTCTTTTTTCGCGTTGCCAATAAAATAACTGAACAGGATTGTTACAAGGGGCAGTCTTTATAAGTTCTAACCCAACAAACATTTCGGCCAACGAACCTTTGTTTATCTGTTCAAAGTTTTCTGCCAAAATTATTTGTCCAAGGTCTAATTTCAGAAAGCGTTGATAAATTCCGGTATCGAAAAGAATAAATTTACGATGTTTCTCATTCATTTCAGCAGCCAATGGCAAACCATTGGCAGAAGTATGGGTAATTGGGTAAACAATACCCGAAAGTATCAGTAATTCAACAGCTTCCTTAATTTGTTTATGATTTGATTCCTTTGATGCTTCCGAATAGGTAAATTTCTTCCCTGTTTGATGAGCAATTGATGCAAATACTTCCCGTAATCTGGATGTAGGAACCCTTGCTTTATATTTTGCAAAATCATCATAAAATGAAAGAGTTACATCATCGAGTATTTGCTGACACTCAAGCAAAGTACCACCTTTGGCAAAGGTGGCCACTACTTCTGGCATGCCTCCAATTAATATGAAATATATCAGATGTTTCAGGAATTTTTGATGCAAAGCTTCAGAAAATGGTTTTTCCGGATTGGTATTTTGTAATTCGCTGGCTAGCATTTTCATATCCACAGCATTCAGATATTCAATAAATGAAAAAGGATACATGAAAATTGAACGAATTCGCCCCACACCGAAGGATGGAATTTCTTGTAAGGCAAATTCCAATAGTGAACCTGCAGCAATTAAATGTAATCCGGGCATCTCTTCATAAAAATATCGTAACGATGAAATGGCCGGAATACACGATTGTATCTCATCGAAAAAAAGTAGTGTTTTCCCCGGAACTATGGGAATATTAAAAATTAGAGAAAGTTCATTACACAACTGTTTTGGTGATGAACTTTTTTCAAAAAGGTTTTTTAATGCCTGATTCTCCTTTTTTTCAAAATTAATTTCAAGAAAGTAATCGAATTGTTTTCCGAACGCTCTTACAGTGGATGATTTCCCAACCTGGCGAGCTCCCCTAAGCAGTAAGGGTTTACGTTCGATGGCTGTTTTCCAGTTGTTAAGTTCCTGGTCAATCTGGCGCGTGTAATATTGTGAAATCATATGGGACCTAATTATTAGATCATTAAGATTACAAAAATAAATAAAATACAAAATGAATAATCAATATGTTAGAGAAAATTACAAAAAGTAAGATCAATAATATATAAAAAAATACAAAATGTATGATCCATAATATTGTTTTCAATTTGTTATTGTCTCCATATTTTACATTTGGAATGTAATTGAGTGGCAATTTTGATTTACTTTTGCAGCCAAAATTTAAGTTTATGATGCAAGTTTGGTTCGAGTGCAAAGCGAAATACCAGAAAATTGATGATAATGGCCGTGAACGAAATGTAACCGAAAGCTATCTGCTTGATGCTGTTTCGTTTACCGATGCCGAAGCCCGGATTATCGCAGAACTTCAGTCCATGGTGAGGGGCGAGTTTACGGTAACCGATATTAAAAAGTCGAAGATATCGGAAGTTTTTCCATTCGAGGTGGGAGAGTGGTGGTACCGTGCCACCATAAACCTTGTAACCATTGACGAGGAAGCTGGAAAAGAGAAAAAACTGAGGGTATTTTACCTGGTTCAGGCTGATGATATTGAACAGGCATTGCAACGACTTAACGAAAGTTTATCGTTTCTGGTGGTTCCTTATGTTACAACCTCGATAGCAGTAAGCAATATTGTGGATGTTTTCCCTTATAAACCGGTGGTTACGGCAACACCAACGTTAAATTCAGTACAAGATATTGAAGAGGAAGGTGATGAAACGGATTACCGATAAACCCTGCTCCCGAAAATACTGCTGCCAATCCTGACTATGGTGCTCCCCTCCTCAACGGCCATCGGGTAATCGTCCGACATGCCCATCGATACTTCACGAAATGCAGCATCGTCTGGGAAAAAGTCTTCTTTCAATTTTGTGAAGATCGATTTAAGGTGGCGGAACTCGCGGCGTACCTGTTCGTGGTCGTCGGTAAACGTTGCCATACCCATCACCCCAGCAATCTGAACATTATTCATCTGGCGATAAATTTCGGAACTGAGCAGTTCTTTTGCCTCTTCGAATGAAAGTCCGAATTTGGTTTCCTCTTCGGCAATATGGAATTGCAGAAGGCATGGAATGATCCGGTGGTTTTTCGATGCTTCCTTATTGATTACCTGAAGTAATTTCAGAGAATCGACCGACTGGATCATCGAGACAAACGGGGCAATGTATTTCACTTTATTGGTTTGCAGGTGTCCGATAAAATGCCATTCGATATCGGCGGGCAACAACGGATATTTGGCAACCAGTTCCTGGGCTTTGTTTTCGGCAAAACACCTGTGCCCGGTCGAGTAAGCCTCCATTATGTCTTCAGCCGTATGTGTTTTCGATACGGCAGCCAGTTTAACTCCGTTTGGCAGGCTATTTTTTATTTTTATAAGGTTTTCTGCGATAGACATTCCTGATAATTTTTGGAAAATGAAACGAAAATTATAAACCAATGTCTTTCAATAGTTTATTAACTCTTTGCAATGAAATTGTTTCCTGTACACTTTTGTCGTATATTGTAACTAAAATTACTTTACCGTCGAAAATACCTGATAAAATATTTTAAGTAATTATTCTTGTACCTCCTTGTTTCCCTCTTAATTTTGATTTAATTGAGATTCTGATTTTTCTTAATCCATTTCCCAAATCAATACCGAACATCGGATTATCCAAAAGATTGTTTACGAAAGACTCTATGTCATTTTTTAACGATGGGTATTTCTTATTTAGTCGTTTAAACTCTTTTTTAAAAGTGCTGGTAGCAATAATTTCAATCATCTTCAAAAAGTTCTCCGATAGTTATCCCTTTTTTTCACCGGCTAATATTGCTTTCACATCGTAGAGACCCTATTCAACACTTTCATGTAAACCAATAGTTGAATCAGTTATAATTTCAAAACTTTCAACATCCTTAAGGTTTTGAAAAAGCTTTTTCAGAAAGGGTAAAGCCCTTTTATTTTTAGTTCTGATTACTATTGTTGCCATTTTTGAATATCCTGATAATCTCCACAAATATAATTCATTCTCTTTATTGTAACTCGGAAATGGTAAAAGTCTATTCACCTGACAAAACCTGAAACCTTTTCTGAAGCTGATTGCCCGATTGGTCGGTAACGGTTAACAAATGCCACCCGGTTGAGGGCTTTAGGGTTATCTGATGGAAATTTATGGTACTGCCCATGTATTCCAGGTCAACAAACCAATGTACCTCTATCTGAGGGTTTCGATGGGCTAGTTCAAATACTGTTTCTCCCTGGCTTCCATCGAGTTGTCGTGGAATAAAAATCCGGTTCATCTCACGCGGATAAATCAGTTCCATTACGGTTTCAGTTTCGGAACAACCAATCCTGAAAGGTGGTAACGGTGCATAATTCGGATTTTTTCGCCGGTAATAAAATTCCTGGACCGGAGGCAAAACAAACCAGTTTTTATTAATCATTTGCGAAACGGGATAGCAGCTGCCCGAAACCCTGTATCGGCCATCTTTATCGATGTGGATTACCCGATGAAATGGGCATTGCTTTATTTGTAAACCTTTTGGAACAAACAGGGTATCCTTGTCGGTACAATATGGCGAGGGCAAATAACCGCTTTGTCTGCAGAAGGCAACCGGTTCAAGTTCATCATCGGGAGGGTCGAATTGACGTCCGGGCGGCAAAAATCCGAAAATCTCAAACATCAGCGGTGCAGCCGAGGCAGTACCTGTAAGTCCGGGACGTCCTTCGCCATAGGCATTACCAGCCCAGACCGCCACAACATGATCGCGGGTTACCCCAACTGCCCACCCGTCGCGAAAGCCGAAACTTGTGCCGGTCTTCCAGGCAATGTGTCGTACATCGGCAAAAGATTCCCATCCGGTTTCCTCATCGGGGCGCGAAACCTGCTGCAATGCGTGAAGGGTAAGCCAGGCCGATGCCGCCCTGAGAACAGGCTGTGTAGTTTCAGGCTGAGCCTTTAAGGTTTCGTCAGTTTTCCAGATGAGGGGTTGAAAGGGTTGTACCGGATAAAACCCGTCTTTTTCTTCATAATCGACCACAATCCTTGCCAGGGAGGCATACATTCCGGCAAGGTCCCATAGTGTGGTTTCGGAACCGCCAAGAATGAGAGACAATCCATAGTGCTGCGACGGTTTGGTTAAAGTAGTTGTTCCGGCATTTTTCAGGAAATGGTAAAAAGGTTCGACCCCGAATTGCTGTAGCATTTTTACTGCCGGAATATTTAACGAGCGTGCCAGTGCTTCCGAAGCCGGGACTGCACCATCGTAGCT
>CAZMDP010000218.1:0-4732 GCA_964565015.1 uncultured Prolixibacteraceae bacterium
CTGATAACGGTTATACTTTCATCGTGCTCAACAACCAGGTATGTTGGCGAAGGTGAGTATTTACTTGACAAGGTTAAAATTCAGGTTGACAATAAGGAGGTAGATAAGGAGGAATTAAAAAGTTACCTGAGGTTAAGGGAAAATTCACGAATATTGGGATTTTTCAGGTTTCATTTGTGGCTATATAATATTTCATCGAGAAAAAAGGATGATGGATGGTTGAAAAGGACGGGTGAGCCTCCCCGGATTTTTAACGAAAACCTTGCCCAACAATCGCAGGATCAATTGATTCAGTTTCTTTTTAACAAAGGCTTTTACAACGCTGAAGTAGAGATGGAATCATCGGTGAACGAGGCACGCCAAAAAATTAAATTACGTTACAATATCAAAACTGGCGAGGTTTACCGGATCGGAAATATTTCATACAGAATTCCATTTTCTGAGCTCGATAGTTTGATTAAGCATGAGTACGAACAGGTTTACCTCAGGCGGGCCAACCGGTTTGATTTAGACCGTCTCGATTTCGAACGCGACAACCTGGTCACTTTTTTCCGCAATAGGGGATATTATTACTTTTCAAAACCAATGATTTATTTTGAGGCAGATACCCTCGACAAGGGAAATGTAGCCGACCTGGTTCTTGGGATTGAGCTGCCTTCAGAAAACAGACAGGATTCCGCCCGGATATTAAGGCCTTATCGGATAAATCATTATACCTGGTCTGTTTTTGGTGATAGCCCATCTGGAGAGGGCACCGCTTCAACTGTTCCGGATACACTTCAATTTCCAAGGAATACATTTCTATCAAGGGGCGAATTGAATTATAATCCAAAGCTTTTTATGCGGCTGAACCGGATGGAAAGAAGTGACCGTTTTGAATTGGGTAAAACTGAAGATACCTTCACTGCTTTAAACCGACTTCGGCAATTCAGGTTTATAAACATTTATTTCCAGCCCGTTCATTCTGACAGTGCATTGTTAAATTGCCTCATCGATCTGGCCCCACTACCTAAACAGGCTGTATCATTCGATGTGGAAGGTACCAATACGTCGGGGAACCTGGGTGTTGCCAGCAATATCAATTATTCGCACCGAAATCTGTTCAAAGGTGCAGAAATTCTTCAGATGAAGCTGAAAGTAGCCATGGAAAGGCAGCAAGCTATAGTGAGCAACGAATCGTTCGATTTCAATACACGGGAGTTTGGATTTGAATCAGGATTGGTTATTCCCCGGCTTTTGGGCCCAGCTACCCTTTTCAGGTCTTTCGGAAATGTACTTCCGAAATCGTTGTTTACAGTTGGTTATAACTACCAGCGAAGGCCCGATTACACCCGGACTATTTCATCACTCAAGTTTGGCTATGAATGGATGGCTTCCGAAAGTAAACGGCATATTTTGAATGTAGTCGATTTCAATATGGTTAATCTGTCGAGATTTAATCCCGATTTTTTGAATTCAATTCATGATTTGTACATCAAGAGCAGTTTTACCGACCACCTGATTATGGCTACCAACTACTCGCTTATATATAATACCCAACAGATCAGAACAAGGAGCAGTTATTATTATGTGCGATTTTTTTCCGAATCGGCCGGCAATCTGCTTAACCTGGCCTCCAATGTTTTTGGGGCAGCCAAAGTTACTGAAATGGATACCATTGGACTTCGGCCGCAGGAGTACTATACATTTTTGGATTCGAGGTATGCACAGTATGTGAAATCCGAAATCGAACTCCGGCGGGGTTATATGATCGATCGTTTTAATTCAGTTGTGGGTCGATTTTTTGTGGGTGTTGGTGTACCATATGGTAACTTCGATGTTTTACCTTTCGAGAAAAAATATTTTACCGGAGGTGCCAATGGGATCAGAGCATGGCAGGTAAGGTCGCTTGGTCCGGGAACCTATCAGGCTCCGCCACGGTCATATCCCAATCAATCGGGCGATATAAAAATAGAAGGAAATCTTGAATATCGTTTCCGGTTGATCCGATATCTTGAAGGTGCATTGTTCCTTGATGCCGGAAACATCTGGGCAATCAACGAAAAAGATAACCGTCCCGGAGCTCAGTTCAGGTTCGGGAGTTTTTACAAGCAAATTGCCCTTGGTACTGGTACAGGTTTCCGGTTCGATTTTGATTATTTCATTTTCCGCTTAGATTTGGGTGTAAAACTCCGTGATCCGGCTCAGATTGAAAATCATGGATGGATACCCGGCTTCAGAAAACTAGATGGAAATGATTTTAATTTTTCATTTGCAATAGGTTATCCATTCTGAAATATAATTGGAGTAGCCTCACCGATCGCAATAAAGCATATTTTTGCCAAAACTATTTCATTTTAAAATTCAGTTATGAAAGACACTACAGGAAACAGGGAATCATTTGGTTCGAAATTCGGAATATTTGCAGCAACTGTGGGCTCTGCCATTGGCCTAGGCAATATATGGCGTTTCCCGTATGTGGCTGGCGAAAACGGTGGTGGGGCATTCCTTTTGGTATATATTCTATTAATTGTAATTATTGGTATTCCAGTTATGCTTTCCGAATTTGTTATCGGACGAACAGCTCAGCAGAATGCTGTTGGGTCTTTCCGCATGCTTGCGCCCGGAAAACCCTGGTATTATGTGGGCTTTATGGGTGTTGCAGCGGCTTTTATGATACTTGCTTTTTATACGGCTGTGGCTGGATGGACACTTGAGTATATTTATCAGTCGCTGATCAACGGTTTCACCGGTAAATCGCCCGAACAACTGAAAACAATGTTTGCCGAGTTTCATGGAAGTTCTTTCCGTCCACTATTATGGTTTTTTGTATTTATGGGCTTTACCGCCCTGATCATCGTTTCGGGAGTAAAAAACGGAATCGAAAAATCGACTAAAATACTGATGCCCCTGTTGTTTCTTATATTGGTAATTCTCATTGTTCGCTCGCTTACATTGCCGGGCTCATTTGAGGGGATTAAATTTCTGTTTAAACCCGATTTCTCAAAAATTAATACTTCAACAATACTTACAGCCCTTGGGCAATCGTTTTTTTCGTTGAGTGTGGGTATGGGCACTTTAATAACCTACGCCTCATACATGCCTAAAAGCAGTAACATAGCCGCCACTTCGGTGACCGTAGCATTTACCGATCTTTTTATTGCAATTCTTGCCGGTATTGCCATTTTCCCTGCTGTATTTGCATTTGGCATTGCTCCCGAGGCTGGTACCGGCCTCGTATTTATTGCTCTTCCCAATATTTTTCAGCAGATGGCTGGCGGTTATTTCTTCTCACTGATATTTTTTGTGCTGCTTGCCGTAGCTGCCCTTACCTCTACCATTTCACTGCTCGAAGTAATAGTTGCTTTCTTCACCGAAGAATTGAACCTTAAACGAAAAGCAGCAACCTGGTTAGCCACTGCAATAGTTTCTATATTTGGAGTAATGGCTGCCCTTTCGGGAGGTGTCCTATCCGGCTTTCAGATTTTCGGACTGAACATGTTTAACCTGCTGGAGTTTACTTCGGCAAATATTCTTTTGCCTTTGGGCGGATTCTTTATTGTCATTTTTGTTGCCTGGTTCTTTGGCCGCGACAAACTTAAGTATGAAATATCGAACGATGGAAGGAATAAAACGGGTTACCTGCCTTTCTATTTGTTTGTAATACGCTTTATTGCTCCTCTTTGTATCGCTTTTATTTTCCTTCAAAGTATAGGGCTGATCAAGTTATAAATCCTGAAAAGAATGAGAAGGGATGAATTCAAAAAAATTATTCGGGAATATTTCACCTTTAACAGAACCGAACGAAAGGGTTTTACCGTTCTATCATTCTTCATAATTATTGCTGCCATCCTTCATTTTCTTTCAGGAAAGATTGATTTTTCAAAACCTGCTGATTTTACTGAAGTTAAACGATTATTAAGCGAAATTGAAAAACTTAACCAGATCGAAGCAGCCAACAGGTCGTTTGCTCTTTTCACATTCGATCCCAACACAATTTCATCTCAGGAACTTGATTCGCTTGATTTGCCACGGCAAATTAAATCGAATATTATAAGGTACAGGGAAAGGGGTGGAAAATTCAGAAATGCTGCTGATTTCAGAAGGATTTATGGAATGAACGATAGTATTTTTGCTGCAATTGAGCCATATCTCCTGATTTCGGGTGAAAAACCGGTTTTCCAAAGAAATGAGAATTACAAAAAGTTAGCAGAACGATTCTTTTTTAACCCCAATACCGTTTCGGAAAGTGACCTTGAGCGCCTTGGATTTAACAATTTTCAAACAAGGAACTTACTCACATACAGGCAAAGGGGAGGTTCTTTCAAAACAAAATCCGATCTTATGAAGGTATATGGAGTTGATGAATATCTTTATAATCAGCTCGAATCATGGATAGAACTTCCTGAATCTTCTGCTGAAAAAATTTCTGAATCGGTAAAAGTTAAAACAATAATTGAGCTCAATAGTGCTGATTCTATCCAATTGATTGCAATACCGGGAATAGGCCCTGTATTTTCAGGTCGGATTATCCGTTATAGGCAAATGCTGGGAGGATTTTATTCAATCAATCAACTAAACGAGGTTTTCGGTATGACACCCGATCGGATTAGTCAGGTAGAACCCTACATTCAGATTAGTACTGAAAATATTAAACTAATACGGATAAATTTTGCTGAGAGAAACGAATTGAGGGCGCATCCATACATTAAAAATGAACAGGCTCAATTAATTATTCGGTTAAGATAAGACA
>CAZMDP010000219.1:0-4727 GCA_964565015.1 uncultured Prolixibacteraceae bacterium
CGTTAGGTGTTTGCATGTTTATAAGCCGCTGAATTGCCGCCCTTATATTATCCTCGGTCCTCACTTTTTCCTGAGCGGTAAGTTCCGAGAGGTTTTCGATGTATAGCTGCGCAAATGCGGCAGATACAGTTTGTTCGGTGCAACCGTGCGGATATTGGATCAATTCCCTGAAATGCCCCGAAAGGTTTAATCCCGGGAGAAATGAAAGTTCAACAGACGATTCATTTTCGTTTATGCTCCCCGGAGCAGTAATTTCAGCGTTCCAGGTTTCACCCGGTTCAAGCAGGTGGTTTTTCGAAATTAATACGGGAGGGTTAGGGTTGCGTATATCCATCTCAATCTGGTAACCCGCAGTTTCGTTGCCACTTCGGGCGGTTACCTTTACTTTTCCGATACCGGTTTTATTTGCAGTTTTCAGGTTAAATATAACCGTTTTGTCGCCGATGTTTTGAAAAGTAATCGATTGTGTCCGATTACCTTCAATTGTAAAGAGTTCATTGGTTTCCACTTCTAAAGTAACGTTCCGGGTATCTTCTTTCATGGCGAATACTGTAACCGGAAGGGAAATTTCTTCGGCCGGGCCAGCCATTCGGGGTAAAGTAGCCAACAGCATGACCGCCTTTCGTACTTTTATATCTTTTGTTGAATTTCCGTAAGCTGTTTTGTCGCCTGCTACAACCATCGCCCTCACCGAACCGACATAATTGGGCATTCGGAAGTTATGGGTTTTCCTGGCTCCTTTGGGAATGGTAAAAGGCCCGGCGAATAACACTACCGGTTCGAATCGGTTGGCCTGTTTTTTCCCAGATGTCACTTTATCCTGATCGCCGCCAACGGCAAATGCTTTTTCGAGCTGTGCCCCATAAGCCCCGGCAACATAGTCGAACAGGTCGTAGGTTTTCACACCCAATGCTTCGCGTGCATAAAAATGACGGTGTGGATCGGGGGTTGCGAAATTGGTCAGATCGAGCAAACCTTCATCCACAATGGCCAAAGTATAGGTCATAGGCCTGCCATTGCTTTCCGAAACCGTAACCGTGAAATCTTTCTCAGGTTCGAGTTCATCTTTCGTTGTGATGACAGGTTTAAGCACGGTTTGCGGGTCTTCTACCGTTACCCCTTTCACCCCATATAGCCTGATGGGCGCATCGTTGGTTAAATTGCCATAGGGCTGCAGGAGCGACACATATATATATAGGGTAGGGGCCATTCCCGGTCTTACGTCCACCTCAAAACTGGTTTCATTTTCGGAAGTTTCGACCCAGAAAATATCCTTTACCTGGCGGCCATCTTCGAGGCTTACCAGTGCACGCCCTCTTTTAGAGGATGGCAAGGTAACCCTGATTTTTTCGCCCGGGGCATATTTCTCTTTGTCAGTCCTAAGGCTTAAAATAGTAGCTCCGTCGGGCATATCTTCGCTGCGCCAGCTTCCCCATTGCGACATGTAAAAAGTAACACCGGTTGCATGTCCGCTTTCCGAATTCCTTGCATAAAGCAGGTATCGGCCATTGTCGCGCCAGTCGCGGTAAGGAATATTCAGACTTATTTTAGCGTTGCTTCCTGCCTCATTGATGCTCCATTTCCGGATTGGTTGGTAGTTCCTTCCACTGACATACCTTGCCAGTTCATCTTCGCCCGATTCCCACCACCAACGCCAGTCAATTTTATACAGGCTGATTTCGGTTTTCCCAATCGGTACGGGTTTCCCTTCGGGCGAAACCGCAACAATTTCGGGTTCATAATCGGTGTCGGTTTTAAACCAGTCATCGGGCGAATCGGGCATGCGGATACCCACGTACTTGTTGAATGGCGAATATTCAGTATTCTGGACATTAATGCTGAAATCGCCACCCTCTTCAAAAACCCGTGTGGTGAACCATGCCCGTAACTTTCCGGGTGCATTCGATTCGGGTTGAAAATCAAGAGGTATGGTTGCCCTGCCCTGGTCGTTGAGCCGTCCATCGAATATGACCTGGCTCGATGGAGTGAAGACTGCTCCGGGGTTATCAAAACTGAATTTTTCGAATCCTTTGAAAGTAGTTTTTATGGTAAATAACTCTGCTTCGACAACAGTTTTCAGGTTTGGTGCAGGAGCGCCGTGAAGCCACGACGACGAAAGACTGGCAGTTTGACGGGGCCCCGGAACGATGGTTGAAGGGAGGGCCAGATCGATTTTCAGACGGTTGGGTTTTACGGCTTCTACTTTTATTCTTTGTTCGAAAACAGCTCCACCTACCTGAACACGTGCATACCAGTTTCCGGTTGGATCATCGGGCTGGGTAGTTACGGGGAAATGATAAAAACCGTTTTCTGACGATGTGGCTACCTGGCGGCTCACTTCCTGGCCCCTTGAATTGGTAAGTCTGAAAATTACCGGGGTGTTGGCAGGCAGTTTTGCCGGCTGGTCATCGAGAATAAACGTTAAAAATAACTTGTCGCCAGGCCTCCAGACCCCTCGCTCACCATAAATGAATCCTTTAAGCCCTTCACTTACTACCTGTCCCGATACATCGAAATTGCTCAGCGACAACGAAGACCCATCATCAATTCGCAGATATCCGGTTTGGTTTCCTTTGGTTGCTGTTGCTACAAATGGTTTCCCGGACAGTGCGATAGAAGCCATTCCCCGGTTATCGGTAACGGTTTTGCCCATAGGTTGATGCTGATAGTCAAAAAGGTTGATTTCTACCTTTTCTTCGGGCATGGCAGTGTTTAAATTGGTAACAACAAATGTAAAATTGTGGCCTCTGCCTTCTTTTGCAATAATCCCCAGGTTTGAGGCAAAAATGTTTCGCGACACAAATCTTTCGGATGTGTAATAGGATATGTGACAGGGATTATCGCGTTGCTGCCAGTCGAAACCACGTGGCCAGTAATAGAGGCTGTACCAGCCGGGGGAATCCCAATTGTCTTCGTATGGTTCCGTTTCTTCCGAAATGATTTCCTGAGACGTTTCCGGGCAGTCGTATAGCGAATAGGCTTTTTTAAAACGGAGTTCTACACGGTAAATGGCGCCTTGTTCAAGGGTGATATACCGGTTCAGGTCAATCCGGTAGGTATTCCATTGGAATAACTTTTCTTTTTTGTCGGGTTGAAGGTCAACCTTTCCCGAATAAACCAACCGCCCCACTTTCGTCAGGTCGCTGCTCCCGTCGAAACTGTTTTCTTGCAGAAACTGCCTGATGTTTGAAGCGTAAATTTTAATTATGCGAAGGTCAACTGCAGTAAGGCTTACCGCTTCAAAAGGGAATGAAATCTTACCGTCGGAGGGTACAATCACCCCTTTGCCCAGCAACCTGACTTCGGGTTTTAGGTTATTAAACCGGAGGTTAAAAATGTTGTTTTCAGTCAATGCCGATCCGCCTGCACTGCGAATACCTTTGAAAACGGTTAATTTAGGTTTACCTGAAAGGTATTTAGTTGGCCACAACAAAAGCCTGTTTGCATCAATTTGGCAGGTAAACTCCTTGTTCTCTTCAATTTCCACCATACCATCGATGGGTTGTCCAATCAGAAGTGGATCGGAAAAAGTAACAACAATTTGTTGTCCTGGAGAGGTCACTGTCCTAACGTTTAAAATTTTAAACTGATTCAGCGCGGGAACCTTAATATTTAACGAACCCGATTCTTTTACACCTAAAGGATTACCGTCCCATTTCAACGAAAGGGTTTTTTCGAGGGTTGGATGGCGCTCCAGACTGTCGGCCAAAAAGGTAAAAGTTCGCCTGTCGGGCGTATTTGTCCAGTTTAACTGTACATTTTTATTGTCGTAGGTTGCCGTTATCAATTGCCTGATTACAACTGGATCGGCAGCATCGGAAGTGACCAGTCGTCCGGTCCACGACATAATTCCTGCCATTAGGGTAGGGCTTGCATAAAGTCCTTCTTCTTCAACAATAAAGTTTTGGTTGATGGTCGAAAAGTTGAATTCGAAGTTTCGAAGGTTTTTATCAACCTCCATTACTTTATCAAGGGCAAAGGTTGCCATGTATTTTGTACCTGGTTTCATTGGCGACGAAGGTCTGAACCTGAAAATTCCGCCTGAAAGTAAAACAGTTTCTCCGGTAAGTTCGGGTTTGAACCTGAATAACCCTTGAGGCACTGCATTCCCTGGCTCAAGTCCATCAGGGATTTCGGCCAGTTGCACAAGTATGGGTGCCTCCACCGAAATTTCACCCGATGTAAAAGAAGCAATGTATTTCGCAAATGCCTGATCGGGAACTACCTCTGTGTGTTTTTTGCTACAGCCGGCAACAATAAATACCACAGCGATGAAAATCCATGCGGCCTGTTTAATCCGGTGGCTGATATTTGTAAGTGTTAGATGCTGGAATTCAATGCTTTTCATGGCGAGGCTCTTAATTAATAATCTGATGTAAAGCTAAAAATTATGAATGGAAATTTTGATTGCATTGAAAAAAGTTATGTTGTTGTGTAAGTAAAAGTCAAAACATGACTTACAGGAAAATTATTGCTGTCTGTTTCTGTCAGCATATACCTTTTTACCATTGCCAGCTAACTGCTGACGCTTCTGTATTTTATTACCTTCCCTGCCTAAAGTTGGTACACAATGCCGTGTGGGGTTTGCTTTTTTCAAACTGCCTGCTGCTCAGTGCCGTAATCTGCTTGATTCCCTATGCCTTCGCCTTAACCTACTCCTTTCCTTTAATCTCTTTTAATTCAATCGGGATTCGTATTTTTCACAAAATGTAACCTAAAAATCAATT